>CANBLA010000064.1 GCA_947369305.1 uncultured Clostridia bacterium | reverse complement strand
TAGGTGCCAGTGACTGGAGTTCAGACGTGTGCTCTTCCGATCTTGAGAGGATTGCGATGGCGAAATTCGGAGTGGATGATTTGCGATTATTATATGAAAATGATGTCAGATTTTTAAAACAATTTTAACTTGTACGGGAGCAGGGTCAATGCCTATATTGACTAAAAAAGGAGGAAACATGTTTGGTTTGCCTGAAAATGTATATAACAAGATTATGGATATTGTTAAAAATAACAGCAAATATCAATTTAAATTATTTGGTTCGAGGGCAAAAGGCAATTATAAAAATAATTCGGATATTGATTTGGCTATTTTTGAGAATGTAGAAAAACAGGATGAATTTAAGATTAGAAATGAAATTGATTTATTGGATATTGTCTATATGGTCGATTTGGTTTTTGTGGATGAAAGTACGAAAAAAGAGTTGTTAGAATCAATCGAAAAAGAAGGAGTTGAATTGTAATTTGAAAAGATTGGAAGAAAGAAAGTCTGATTTAGAGAAGGCTTTAAAAAAATTAGAAGAAGCGATCAAGGAAAGTAAAACAGAACTTGGAATTGATGGCACATTACATCGTTTTGAATTTACGTTTGAATTAGCTTGGAAAACGATAAAGGATTATTTGGAATACCAAGGTGTGATAGAAAATACTGGTAGCCCAAGAGAAGTTATAAAAGCTGGATTTAAACAAGGTTTGATAGAAGATGGGGAAGGTTGGATTGATATGATGCTTTCCAGAAATAGCTTATCACATTTATATGATGAACATAAATCAAGAGAAATTTATGATTTGATAAAAAATGAATATATGGATTTATTAAAAGATGTTTTACAGAAAATATAATGGTATGAGCAATTGAGAATTGTCAGCTAAAAGGAGAAAAACATGGATTTTGAAATTAGAAAAACGACGATAGAAGATTTAGAACAGTTGCCAGATTTATATAAAAGCGCATTTGGCCAAGAAACCAACATTCCCAAAATGTACGAAAAGTTTGAGAAATTAAAAAGCAGTTTCAATGATTTGTTTTATTCTGCTGTAACAAAAGAAAATGAGTTAATTGGATTTGTACATGTTAAAATCCATGAGGATATGTTTGAAGAATGCAGAGATTTTGCCACGATTTGGAGTGTTAGATCAAAATATAAAAGGCAGGGTGTCGCGACAAAAATGTTTCGATTTATCGAACAAGAACTTAAAAAAATGGATGTAGATTGCATTGGCTTGATTGCTGTAGAGACGGTTGAGGCAAATGAATTTTATAAAAGTTTGGGGTATGGAAGTCAAAATGCATATTATAAAAAATTATAAAGGAGGAAAAATATGAAAGCAAGTATGGAATGGCTAAAGGATTTTAGCCAGATAAGTGTTTCAGGAAAAGAATTAGGCGATATTTTAACCATGACTGGTTCCAAATTAGAAACGATTGAGGAACGTGGAAAAGATATTAAAAATGTCGTTGTAGGAAAGATTTTAGAAATTGAAAAACATCCAAATGCGGATAAATTGATTGTGACAAAAGTGGATGTTGGGAACGAAATTTTGCAAATTGTGACAGGTGCCAATAATGTGAAAGTGGGTGATATTGTTCCAATTGCCAAAGATGGTTCTAGTTTGCCAAATGGTGTGAATATTAAAAAAGGCGAACTTCGTGGCATTGAATCCAATGGAATGATGTGTTCTTGCGGGGAATTGAATATTCCAGCCAGCCGATATCCCAACCAAATCGAACATGGTATTATGATTTTGCCGAAAGAAATGGAAAATAGACTAGGTGAAAATATCGTTGAAGTTCTGCAATTGGAAGAGGAAATTTTGGATTTTGAGATTACTTCGAATCGCCCAGATTGTTTTTCCATCGAAGGTTTGGGGCGCGAGACAGCAGTTTCTTTAAACACGGAATTTAAAAATCCACGCAAAGATTTGGAGCAAATGAAGGTCGAAAATAAACCAGAAATCGAAGGCTTAAAAGTTGATATTACGGCGCCAGATTTGTGTTATCGCTATATTGCAAGAGTGGTAAAAGATGTGAAGGTTGGTGAGTCGCCCGATTGGATGAAAAGGCGTTTGGAAAGCTGTGGTGTTAGAAGTATCAATAATATTGTGGATATTACCAATTATGTGATGCTAGAATTGGGGCAACCAATGCATGCATTTGATATTCATTCAATTGCAGGAAAACATATTACGGTAAGACGCGCTAAAAATGGCGAAAAAATAACCACGTTAGATGATGAAGAAAGAGTTTTAACTGACGAAATGCTTGTGATTAGTGATGATGCAAAAGCAGTTGCGATTGCTGGTGTGATGGGAGCTCAAAATTCAGAAATAGAAAATACGACAACAACCGTTGTATTTGAATCGGCTGTTTTTAATGGGCGGAAGTGTTCGAAAGACAGCGAAAAAAGTGGGACTTCGTACAGAAGCTTCGAGTCGATATGAAAAAGGTTTGCCAGCTGAAAATGCTGAGAGGGCGATTAATCGAGCAGTTCAATTGGTAGAATTAATTGGTGCGGGAATAGCAGTAGATGGAAAAGTTGATGTTTATCCAACGAAACAGAAGTTCAATAAGGTTGAATTTAGTTCAGAAAAAATCAACCGATTATTAGGAACGGATATTTCTCGAGAGGACATGATGAAGACATTACAAAAACTGGAAATGAAAGTAGAAGGCGATTGTGTGATTCCACCTTATTTTAGAGTGGATATTGAGTGTATGGCAGATTTAGCAGAGGAAATTGTGCGTTTTTATGGGTATGATAAAGTGGAGTGTACGCTGATTAATTCGGAGGCTACATTGGGAATTCGTACAAAAGCACAAAAATTAATGGATAAAATCCGTCAAACTTTGGTGAATAAAGGGCTATCTGAGATTTGTACGTATGGGTTGATTAGCCCAAAGGATTTGGATAAAATGGCAATTGCAGAAGATAGCGATTTGCGCTCGCAAGTGATTTCATTGAAAAACCCGCTTAGCGAGGATTATTCGATTATGCGAACTACGACTCTTCCAAGCATGATGCAAACGATTGTGACGAATCAATCTAAGAAAAATAAAAATGTTGGATTGTTTGATATTTCAAGGGTTTATCGAAATGTGAATGGGCAAATTGAAGAAGGGCAAGTTCCTTTGGAAGAAACGATTGTTACGATTGGTATGTATGGCGACAAGATGGATTTTTATATTATGAAGGGTTTGGTGGAAAAAATTTTGACAGTTAGTTCTGTTTTGCGTTATGATGTGGTGAGTGAAAAATGTAATAATAGCTATCATCCGGGGAAGACGGCTAATATTAAAGTGGGGAAAGATATTGTTGCAACATTGGGAGAGATTCATCCAGAGGTTTCAGAGAACTATGGCATAAAAGGTGAGGTTTATGTGGCTGAAATTTGGCTTGAGAAGTTGGTAAAATATGGAAAGATGAATAGAAAATATACGGAGGTTGCGAAATTCCCAGCAGTTGAGCGAGATATTGCGATGGTGATTGATGAGAGTGTTGAGGTTGGCAATATTGAGAGAGCAATTCAAAAAAAGGGAAAGAAAATTTTAGAAGAGATTACGTTGTTTGATGTTTATCGTAATGAAAAGTTGGGTGAGAATAAGAAGAGTGTTGCGTATAGCTTGAAGTTTAGAAGTAAGGAGCGAACGCTTACAGATGATGAGATTAATGGCACGATGGAAGAGATTGTGAAGGAATTGGAGAACAGTTTGGGAGCAGAGCTTAGGCAGTAGAATTTGTGTAAACCTTTTATTATATCATATTTTTAGAAAAATGTTAATTTGACAAAATGGAGGAAATGTGGTATAATGAAAGTTAGGGGATAGTTTAAAAGAAATAATCGTGGATTATTTCTTTTTTTGTAGATTTGTGTAATTTTATTGGAAAACACCCTTGCCATTTTTTTTAATTTACGATATGATAAAAAACGAAATTATAGCAAAGAGGGAAAATAAATGTATTTAAAAAACTTAGAAATGTATGGATTTAAGTCATTTGCAGATAAGACGGTTTTGGATTTTATGCAAGGGATTACGACTGTTATTGGTCCGAATGGTTCAGGGAAAAGTAATATATCGGATTGTATCCGTTGGATTTTGGGAGAGCAGAGTATGAAATCTTTGCGTGGTTCAAAGTCTGAGGATATTATTTTTGCAGGAACACAAAATCGAAAGTCATTGGGATTTGCAGAGGCATCACTTGTTTTTGATAATTCAGATGGTAAACTTCCAATTGAGTATTCAGAAGTGCGTATTACGAGAAAGATCTATAGAAGTGGCGAATCTGGCTATTTTATCAATAAAACTCCATGTAGACTGAAGGATATTCAAGAACTTTTTATGGATACAGGAATTGGAAAAGATGGTTATTCGATTATTGGACAAGGGAAAATTGATGAAATTTTGAGTAATAAATCAGAAGATAGAAGACATATTTTTGAGGAAGCAGCTGGAATTGTCAAATATCGAACAAGAAAAGTGGAGTCAGAGAAAAAACTTGAAAATACAAAGCTTAATTTACTTAGGGTAAACGACATTATTGCTGAATTAGAGGCTAATATAAATCCTTTGAAGGCACAATCAGAGAAGGCTAAAAAATTTTTGAATTTGAGAGAAGAATTGAAAAATATTGAAATTGGCTTATTTGTACATAATATTGAAGAATTTAAGAGTAAAATTAAAGAATTGCAAGAAAATAAGGATATTTTTGAGACACAAAAAATAAAAGAAGAGGAAAAATCAAATCAGATTCAAACAGAAAAGGAATTTGTTAAAGACGCGATAGATAAATTAATTGAAGAAATTGAAAAAGTACAGAATATGGGCTTTGAGGTTTCAAATAAAAAAGAACAGATGAATAGTGAAATTGGAATTAGCCAAGAAAGAATTTCAAGTAATTTGGAAAATTGTGAAAGATATGGAGTAGATATTGAGGAATTAGAAAAAAGGAATACGGAATTAGAGGAAGAAAAAACGCAAAAGATAGAACGAAGAAGCGACATGTTAAACAATAAGGAGAAATATGAAATTGAATTAAAGCAAAAGGAAGAAGAATTGGCAAAATATAGCCAAACACTTTCTGAAAAAGCACTTGAAATTGAAACAAAAAAGAAAAAATTAGAGGAGAATACTGACCAAAAATATGAAATTTTGAACCAACAAAGTACGCAAAAAGCTAATTTGGAAAATTTATCAAAACATCAAAATGCTTTGAAAAGTCAGATTCAAGATACAATTTCTGATTTAGATGGTGCACGTTCTAAAAAAGAGGATTTGGCGAAGGCATTTTATGAAATAGAGAAAAAGAAGAATGATTTGACTAATTTGATACAAGAAATGAAAAATAAAAAGGAAGAGAGTAGTGCTAAATTAAAGGAATTTGATGAAAAAATAAATAGTTTTCAGTCAGAATTTAGAATGAAAGATTCCAGATGCAAATTTTTGATCGAAACGGAAAAAGAAAAAGAAGGTTATAGCAAAAGTGTTAAAACATTGATGAATGCAATGGAAAAAAATAAAGAGTTGGCAAAAGGTGTACATGGTGTGATTGCAAGTTTGATTTCAGTAGAAGAAAAATATCAAATGGCGATTGAAATGACACTTGGAGCAAGCCTTCAAAATATTGTAACAGAGACAGAGGAAGAGGCAAAGAAATTAGTTGATTATTTAAAAGAAAATAAGATAGGTAGAGCTTCATTTTTGCCAATTAGTTCAGTAAAAGGACAAAAACTAAGTCAGGTAAACAGTAGTGGAATTGACGGTTATATAGGAATTGCATCAGATTTGATTAAGGTAGAGAAGAAGTACGAAGGGATTGCTCTTAATTTATTGGGGAGAACTGTCTTGGTGGAGAATATGGATTCAGCCATTTGCTTAG
>CANBLA010000063.1 GCA_947369305.1 uncultured Clostridia bacterium | reverse complement strand
TTTATATGTTGCTGACATGACAAGTGATGATCGAAAATTCACAAATAAAGAATATGTAGTAGAATTAGGAAATAAAAATTTAGATGAATGCGTAAAATATATTTTGAAACTTGGTATTACGCAAAGAATTGCGCAAAACAAAAAAGTGCACCTAAATTCGCTTAAAGCCTTAAATTTTTTTATGGATTAGAAAAAATTTACATAAGAATTACAAAACACACAAAAAATAGACACATAAATGTGTACCAAAAAATTTTACAAAAAAATACAAAAAGATATTCACAAACAAAATACAAAATGATATAATAGCAAAAGTAATATACGGGGGATGTTGAAATGATTTTTAAGGATTATTATAAAATTCTAGGATTGGAGACAAATAAAGTTACTTTAGATACGATAAAATTAGCCTACCGAAAGCAAGCTAAAAAATACCATCCAGATGTCAATATTGGAAACAAAAGAAATGAAGAAATTTTCAAAGATATCAATGAGGCATATAAAGTATTATCAACACCATCAGGTAAGAGAAAATACGATAGAATGTGGAATCATCATGTGGGAAGAAAAAATAAAAATATTACGTATGAAGAAAGCAAAAGAAGTAAAGATTCTATGTTTAGTGACTTTTTTCAAATGTTTTTTGGAACGGTGGAAAATGTGAAAATTTCTCCAAAATCACAAGCAGTTAAAGGAGAAAATGTTCAAACAGAAGTTAATATTTCCATTGAAGATGCTTTTCGAGGAAAAGAGCAATCTATTGCAGTTCGTACTGTTGGTGGAGATTTAAAAACATTTAAAGTACAATTGCCAGCTGGTATCCAAAATAACGAAAAAATTCGTTTGGTAGGTCAGCGGAAAACCGGGAAAAAATGGTGGAAAAAACGGGGATTTGTTTATCCGAATTAAGATTGATAATGATAGTAAATTTAAGTTAGAAGGTTATAATTTAAAAACCAATTTATATTTAACTCCATGGGAAGCGGCTTTAAGTACAAAAGTTATGGTAAATGGCATTAATGAGGATGTCTCTGTTTATATTCCAGAAGGTATTCAGAGTGGAGAAACCATTAAAATTGAAGGAAAAGGCTATAAAGATGGTAAAGGTGGACGAGGAGATTTATTGTTAGAAACCAAAATTATGGTACCAAAACATTTAAATGAAAAAGAGAAAAAACTATTTAGCGAATTAAATAATATTTCAAAATTTAATCCAAGAGCATATTAGTTATTGACATAAAGTGAAAAATGTTGTATAATATAATATGTAAGTTTAAAAATTGTAATAGTTTAAGCAAAATGAAAAGTTTTGCGGACTATTTTGTACATAAGAAAAACCGCATTTAAAAATGTAATAAAGGAGAGTAAGTATGGAAGAAGAAAACTTACAAGGAAAATATTTTAGCATTACAGATCCAAAAGAAGTAAACACAGTCATATACCAAGTCAATAAGACAGAAAGAGAATTTTTAGACAGGTCGCCTAAATTTACTGTAGAAAGATTAGAATATTCAGAACAACTAGTTGGTGATCGAAGGAAAAAAACGTTCTTTGTTGACAATCCTGCACCAAGCGGAAATCCATTAGTATTTTTGTCATTTGGTAAAGACAAAGTGGTTATTAACTCAGGATTTTTAGATTATGACGAAATAAGAATTTCCAAAAAACCGATGCCAATGAAAGTTTCTACGATTTACAATGAAAAAGAAACAGTTTATCGAGAATTTGAATATACGCCAAACATGAAAAGGCCTATTTCCATAATAGACCCAGAAACTACAGAAGAAGTAAAACCAATTTTGTATTTTGATGAAGATGCAAATGAAGTTAGGGGAAAATGTACGCTAAAAGCATGTAAAAAATATTTTGCGTTTGAAATAAGAACCAAAAGTAAAAAATAGGTTAAAAGACTTGTAAGGAGGAGATTATATGAATAATTCCGACACTCCAACTGGAGCAATTGGAAAAAAAGAAGTAAAAGTAAAAAATGTTTCGGATGAAGAAATGAGAATGCATTGGGATGATTTTTTTGAAGGAGAGGAACTTGAATTTAATAGTTTCTATTTTGATGTTCCACAAAAAGAAAGAGAAATCAATGAAAATGAAGTAAAAGCTCAGATGCAAATGATAAAAGCAGTCAATGTTTTAACAGATGCTAAATATGAATTTGTTAAAGAAAATGTTATGGGTGGGCTTAGAAAGGCAATTGTAAAAATGGGCAACTTAGAAACGATTAAAGAAGCTAGAACTCATGCAATTATGAAAAGAATGAAAGCAAAAGAGAAAAACCAAGCAGAAAAACCAGATGAATACAAAGAAAGATAATAATTTTTACAAAAGAAAAGGTGATAAATTATGGGTTTTTTTGATAAAATAAAAGTTTCAATTAGAAAAATAAGAACAAAATTAATTGTATATTTAGTTATTATAATAGTAGTAGCGATTATGGGAATGGCACCTTTAAATGTATCCATTCAAGAAGGAAAATTAGCAGCCCAAGCAGGAGAAGATTTTTGGGCTGTTTTCTTTACACAACTATTTAATAATGTACAAAAGCCATTGTCGTGTTTTGGACAATGCTTTCGTTTATATTTTTTAGCATATATGCAAATATTAAAGTATTACTTATTAGTTTGTGGATTTTTTGCTTTAATAGGTATTATAAAAGCACTTCCAAAACATGAATTTCAAGATATTGAAAATGGTTCTAGTGACTGGAGTGAAAATGGGGAGCAATATACTGTTTTAAGTAGAAAAAAAGGAATTATATTAGCTGAGAAAAATTATTTGCCAGTTGATAAGCGAGGAAATGTTAACGTGTTAGTGGTACGGTGGTTCTGGTGCTGGTAAATCTGCTTCTTATGTTAAACCAAATGCGTTGCAATTATTAGGTTCTTATGTATTTACTGACCCCAAAGGAGAACTTTATGATGATACAGCAGGCTATTTTAAAGCAAATGGCTATGATATAAAAGTATTGAATTTAGTTCGTCCACAAAATAGTGATGGCTATAATCCACTTCATCATATTAATAGTGAGATTGATGTTGATATTATTGCACATACGATTGTAAAAGGGCAAAGTGATGGAAATGGTTCTGACCCATATTGGGAAGATATGGGAGAAATGTTGCTAAAAGCTTTGATTTATTATCTAAAGGCGGTTAGACCTCCAGAAGAGCAAAATTTGGCCAGTTGTTCAGAACTTGTAAGAGCTGCTAATAAAAATGGTGGAGATAACTTACTTACAAATTTAATGAACCAATTGCCATATGATCATCCAGCTAGAATGAATTATAAATCCATTGAGATTGCTCCTGAGAAAACATATGGTTCTATTTTAAGTACCCTTCAGTCTAAATTGGGTAAATTTGATTCAAGAGAAATTGCAGAAGTAACCTCAACGGACACGATTGATTTTACTTCAATTGGAAAAAAGAAGACAGCAGTTTATGTTATATCTTCTGATACACATACTGCGTATGACTTTTTACTAACAATCTTTTTTTCACAAATGATACAACAACTATATGACTTTGCGGATTTAAATGGGGGAGAATTACCAATTCCGACCTATTTCATATTGGATGAGTTCGCCAACATTGGTCAAATTCCAGATTTTGATAAGAAAATATCAACTTCAAGAAGTAGAAAAATATCGTTTAGTGTTATTTTGCAAAATTTAGATCAATTGGAAGCAACTTACAAAGATGCGCATGAGACGATTTTGGGTAACTGTGATACACATTTATTTTTAGGATCTAATTCGCAAAAAACGGTAGAATATTTTTCAAAAGCTCTGGGTGAAAAAACAATTACAAGAGACAATATTTCGGTTAATAAGGATAGAGATAATTGGAAACAGGGGTTAAGTCAATCTGACCAAGTTATGGGAAGGGCATTGATGACACCAGATGAACTTCGTAGAATGAATGAAGATATGTGTATTATTTATGAAAAGGGAATTAAGCCAGTTAAGGCAAATAAATATTATTATTTTAAATATCCAGAAGGAAAAATCATTAAAAGATATAAGGCAGACCATAATGATGTTGAAGTAGATAGAGGTGTATGGAGGAAATATAACCCATATAATCCATATGTAGAAGGTAGCGATAATAAAGGTGGAAATCCACAAACATTGGAGAATCTAGATAGTTTGTTCCAAGAAGATGATGGTTTAAAAACGGATGCAAATCCAGCTGGAAAATTGCCAGTAGAATCAAACATGGAAGAAACGAAAAAGGAGGAAGATTTGACAGATATTCAAAAAGAATTAGAAGCAAAATTTGATGAGTTATTTGGAAGTTTAGAGGATTAAAATAAATACATAAAAGAGGTGCTTACAAGCACCTCTTTTTATAGTGTTTTATTACAAAAAGTATAATTTTAGAAATTTTCTAACTGACGAATTTATTATTTAGGAGCGAACAAATTTTCATTTTTCTATTGACTGAAAAAGAGCTTTATGATAAAATAAAAGCCGATAAAAAGGAAGTGATTTTGTGAAATTTGTGCATATAGCGGACATGCATTTTGATAGCCCATTTACAGGACTTAGTGCAGCTGGAAATTTAGGAAATGTCAGAAGATTAGAGCAGAGAAAGGTTTTTAAAAAAGTAATTGATTATTGTAAGGAAAATAAGATAGATTATTTATTTATTGCAGGAGACTTATATGAACATGAGTATGTTAAACAATCGACCATTGAGTATATTCATCATTTGCTTACGGAAATACAGGATACAAAGGTTTTGATAGCACCGGGAAATCATGATCCATATATACGAGGTTCGTATTATGAGAGTTTTAAGTGGAGTGAGAATGTTTATATTTGCAAAAAAGAAGTAGAACTGTTGGAAGAAATGGATGTAGATGTTTATATGACGGCATTTACAGATTTTTATATGAATTACTCTCCGATTGAGCAAATACAAATTCAAAATCCTAATAAAACGAATATATTGTTGACGCATTGTGATTTAAATGGAACTAGAGATGAAAATGGTTATGCATATAATCCTATAGTGGCATCACGAATAAACAGTTTGGAATTTGACTATGTGGCGATGGGGCATATTCATAAAACAAATTTTGCACTAAATGAAAGAATATTGTATTCAGGTTCTACGATTTCATTTGGGTTTGACGAATTGGGTGAACACGGAATGATTGTACGGAGAAATTATAGGTCATGAATTGAAGACGGAATTTGTTCGATTGGATGATAGAATATTTACAAAGTACGAATTAAATGTGGCTAATTTTTTTAGTCAAGAGGATTTAATTGAAGCAATGGAAACTTTACAGTTGGATGTACGAAATATGTATGAAATTGTTTTGGTAGGAAATCGAAGATTTGTGATTGATCCAAGAGAAATTTTGAAACTTGTTCCAGTCAGTAATATATTGAAAATAAAAGATCATACACAAATTAGCTATGATATTGAAAAAATTGCGTGTGAAAAAAATTTAAGAGGTATATTTGTTAAAAAGGTAATCGAAAAATGGCAAGATGGAAAATATACAGAAGAACAGCTGAAAAAGGCAATTGAACTCGGGTTAGAAGTGATGTAGGAAGGTGAAAATTTGAAAATAGATACAATAAAAATTAATGGATTTGGGAAAATAAAAAATAAAGAAATTGTTTTAAACAATGGCATTAATATTATTTATGGTGAAAATGAAAGTGGTAAATCGACTATTTTGAAGTTTATAGAAACAATCCTATTTGGCATTTCAAAAAATAAAAATGGGAAAAATAAATCGGATTTTGACCAATATAAACCTTGGGATGATTATGATTTTTCTGGGAAAATAAAATATACTTTAGAAAATGGGGAGCAATATGAAGTTTTTAGAGAATTTAAGAAGAAAAATCCAGTAATTTATAATGC
>CANBLA010000062.1 GCA_947369305.1 uncultured Clostridia bacterium | reverse complement strand
TCTGAAGATGCCTTAGAAGTAAAGAAGGACGGATTTTTTAGTAAAATAATAAATTGGATAAAAGAGATATTTTAGAAACAAAAATAAAAATAGAGGGTATTTTAATTTTGAAAATATCCTCTATCTTTTGTAAAGATACCATTTTTGTCAACAAATATTAAAAAAGACTTGAAAAAAATTTTATATGTGTTATAATCTATATAATAAAAATAGGAATCAATCCTATTTTAAAGGAGCTTTTTCATGAAAAATTACTCAAAGCAAAGAGAAGAAATTATCGAAGTCATAAAAAACTTATATAACCATCCGACAGCTGAAGAAATTTATTTTTTAACCAAGAAAAAGGATTCTGCTGTAAGTAGAAGTACTGTTTATAGAAATTTGGCGATGCTTGTGAAAAAAGGAATTATAATGCAGATTGCAATTTCGAATGGTCCAGATCGATATGATTATATACATAATTGTGAAAAACATGGGCATGCTATTTGTAAGAAATGTGGACAAATGTATGATTTTGTTTATGATCTTACTCTTGAACAGGCAAAAAATAGTATTACAAGACAAACAGGATTTGATATTTCAGATGCAGAAATAATTGTTAGAGGGATTTGCAATTCATGTCAAGAAGTTCGGAAATTAATTTTAGGAGGTTTAAAATGGCTAATTTAAAAGGAACAAAAACAGAGAAAAATTTAATGGAGGCATTTGCAGGGGAATCACAAGCAAGAACAAAATACACCTATTTTGCAGCCAAAGCAAAAAAGGAAGGATACGAACAAATTGCTGCTATATTTGAAGAAACAGCTGGTAACGAAAAAGAACATGCAAAAATTTGGTTCAAATTGTTGCATGAAGGGGATATTCCAACGACAACAGAAAACTTAAAAATAGCTGCTGAGGGAGAAAGTTATGAATGGACAGATATGTATGACCAATTTGCAAAAGAAGCAAGAGAAGAAGGGTTTGATAAAATTGCTTATCTGTTTGAAGAAGTTGGAAAGATTGAAAAGGAACATGAAGAAAGATTTAAGAAATTATTAGAAAATGTAGAAGATGGTTTAGTATTTAGTAAAGATGGAGATAAAATTTGGAAATGTAGAAATTGTGGACACATTCATATTGGAAAAGAAGCTCCAGAAGTTTGTCCAGTTTGTTCTCATCCTCAAGCATTTTTTGAAATTAAAGCAGAAAATTATTAATTCTTAAAAAAATTAGAATACTTTTTTAAAAGTATTCTAATTTTTTTAAATGTATAATATTAGGTGAAAAATAATACAATGAATAAAGGAGAAAACAATGAGACCAACAATAATGGAAGTTAATTTAAAAAATTTTAGATTTAATTTAAATCATATAAAAGAAAAATTATCAAAGGAAACAAAAATAATGCCAGTTATTAAGGCTAATGCTTATGGAACTTGTATAAATACTAGACTAGACATCATAAATGAATTTGATATTGTAGCAGTTGCAATTGTACAAGAAGGGGTTTTCTTAAGAAAACTTGGTTATCAAAAAGAAATTTTTATTTTAAATCAACCATCCATAGAGGAAATCGATGAAATTTTAGAAAATAACTTAACAGTTGGAATTTGCAGTAATTATTTTTTAGAAGAACTCATAAAAAAGAAAAAAAGTGCAAAAGTTCATATTGAAATTGGAACAGGAATGGGAAGAACAGGAATTCACCCCAATAGAACAGCAGAATATATTGACCAGATACAAGTTCAAGATAATATAAAAATAGAGGGAATTTATACACATATGTCCTGTGCAGATACAGATTATGAATATACAGAAAAGCAAATAAAATCATTTGAAAAAGCAGTTCAAATTGCAAAAAATAAAGTACCAGATTTAAGATATGTTCATAGTTGTGCATCAAATGGATTGGTAAATTTCCCAGAGGCGCATTATAACTTAGTGCGTCCGGGAATGATTTTATATGGGTATCAATCAGGAGAAAAAATTAAAGAAAAAATTAATCTAAAACCAGTTTGTAAATTAAAATCAAAAATTACTTTTTTAAAAACTGTTAAATCGGGAACTAGTATTGGATATGGAAGAAAATTTATAACACAAAAAGAAACCAAAATTGCTACCATACCAATTGGTTATGCAGACGGAATTAGAAGAGAATTATCAAATATTGGCGAAGTATTTATTAATGGTAAAAAAGTACCAATTATTGGTAATATTTGCATGGATGGACTAATGGCAGATGTGACCAATTTAGAACATGTTGAAATTGGTGATAATGTGTGGATTTGGGATAATGAAAACATAACAATAGAACAAATTGCTTCAAAATGCAATACGATAAACTATGAGATTATAAGTACAATATCAAGTAGAGTTCCAAGAGTATTTATAGAAGAATAGGTTTAAAAAATAACTTTATTTTTTTAAAATTTGTATTACAAATGCCTGTATTTTTAAAATGTATTGACACTAAAATAAATAATTTGATATAATAAAAGTAAACAGAAAATAAAAAGGGGAAAACCAATGAAAAAGAAAAATGGAAATGAGCAATTAAAAATACTTACCAATCAAAACAATTCAGGTATTACATTACTAGTATTAGTAATTACTATCATTATCATGATTATTTTAGCGGGTGCAACAATTGCTGTATTAAATAATACAGACATGATAAAAATGACCAAAGAAACTGCTAATGATTACGAAAAAGAAGAAGAAAAAGAACAAATCAGAATTGCTTTTGCGAATCAACTTTTAAAACATCAAGAAGTCATTTTTGAGGATTTTAAAAACGAATTAGAGAAAACCAATTCTAATTTTAATGTATATGGAGAAGAAGAAAAAGTTATCATCGATTCAAGTAAGACAGATACACGATATGTAATAGATCTTGATACAGGTGAAGTCATAGAAATGGGAGGGACAGGAAATAACCCGATAAATCCAGAAAAAACATATCAAATACGATACGATGGAAATGGTGCAGATAGTGGAAGCATGGGAACAATATCCTATAAATTGCCAGGTGCCAAAACTGTAAAGGAAAATCAATATACAAAAACAGGTTACACTTTTAGCGGATGGAACACAGAATCTAATGGAACAGGAACATCCTATGGAGTAGGTGAAAAAATAAACTTAACAGAATCTCCTATAACCTTATATGCTATGTGGACACTTAAAACATACAACGTAACATTTACTGCATCGGGAATATCAGGTGCAACTGTTTCAACAAATACATTGTCAATACCACATGGTTCAACCTATCGAGCAGAAGGAAATACACTAAGATTTTCTAATGGACAAACAGTAACAGCTACAGCTCCAGAGCAGACAGGATATACTAATTCGTTAACTTGGTCATCAAACTCTGGAACGATAACACAAAATACAACAATTACAGCAAACTTTACAAGAACAATTAATAAATATACAGTAACTATAAAAACAAATGGATATGGAACCGTATCCAAAACAGAATTATCGGTACCATATGGAACAACATTTGGACCTGGTCAAGGAGCACCAACATTTGGAGGTTTACTGGCATTTTCTGATGGACAAACGGTAACTGCAACTCCAACTGGTTTAGATGGTCACACAACAATTTTTGACGGTTGGACACCAAACTCTGGAACGATAACACAAAATACAACGATTACAGCAAACTTTACAAGAACAATCAATAATTATGTAGTAACTATAAACAAGAGTGGTGATGGAACGCTATCAAAAACAAGTGTAACAGTACCATATGGAACGATTTATGAGACAAATGGAACTACATTAACCTTTAAAAATGGTTCAACAGTAATAGATACAGTAACTGCTACTCCAACAAGCTCTACAGGTTATACAAATGCTTTAAGTTGGTCATCAGCAAGCGGAAGTGTATCGAATACAATGACAATCACAGCAAGCTTTACAAAAACAGCAAATAAGTATACTGTAAATTACTATAATGGAAATACAAAACTTGGTTCGTCAACGCATACGTATGGAGTATCAAGTAATTTGAGAACGATATCTAACTTAAATGGTTCAAAAAGTGGATGGAATTTCCATGGTTGGACAACGAGTACAACTGCAACAGAAAGCACATATTCAGATGGAAAAAGTGTAAAAAATTTAACTTCAACAGCAAATGGAACGGTGAATTTGTATGCAATTTGGAAAAAAGATACAAACTTACGTATGCATGTTCCAGAGATAGAAATGATAAAACAGATAGAAGCACATCAACCTACTAGTCTTGCTATTAGACATGAGGCTGGTTATGATGCTTATTATAGTAGTGATAATAGTACTTGGGATAAGTTGACAAGTGTTGAAACGGGATCATATCTTGATGGTTGGATGAATACCTCGTGGCAGGACTCAAGAATGGTTTATATAAAGTTGATTAAGGGAAATACCATACTTTATTATTATTGTTTAACAGATCAAATAGATTATAATAATTGGACACCAGTAATAAAACCTAGTTCTGGAACAATAGATGGAATAGCTTTAAACGATAAGAAAGAAAATATAAAAAGTGTAGAACGATTTTATAATTCAAAAGGTGATTGTTATAAATATATACTGCCAAATACGGCAACAGCTATAAATGGATGGACGTTTATAGGATGGAGAGTTGATTCCACAGCAAGTACACAAACAAGAAATCCAGGAGAAAGTTGGATACAGTATGGTGGTGGAAGTTATAACACATTCTATGCAGTATATAAACGAACATTGACAATATCCTACAATGCAAATGGAGGAACAGGAACAGTTAGTCCACAAACAAGTACGCAATATTATAATACCTATGGAAATATAACAAGTCCAACATTTACATTGAAAACGAATACATTTACTAAGACAGGATACGAATTTAATGAATGGGCTGACGGTTCTGCATATGGAACCAAAGTTGCAGCAGGAACTAGGATTACATTTGCTCCAGAAGTTTATGACAATACAACAAGAAAAACGTATTATGCGACATGGAAAATGTTACCAACGATGAATTATAGCTTATCGCAATCTGGAACGGGAATGTGGAGATTAACGCTATCAACTGATATAACTACAAGTAGAATAACGATATCTAATTTTAACGAGAATTGGGAAAGTTATAATAGTGGGATGGAGGTTTCTTATAATACAAACAGCTCATATAATGGAAAAGTATTTATACGAGTATATAATGATAATGGAACTTACAGTTATGGTATAATAAATTTAACCTCAGGTATAAGTGGGACAGTTACAATGGATGCATCAAGACCGTTTTAATTAATATTAAAGGAATCAGAAGAAATATTTTTCTGATTCCTTTTTTCAGTTTTGGAAATCATTCTACCATAAACGAAAATTTCGAGGTTGCCAAAATCAAATCTCCATGATATAATCATATCAAATTAAGGAGGATTAAAAATGAAAAATAGAGGATTTGAAGTAGCAAAGGGATTTGAAAATGAAGGAATTAATATGCCAATTCGAAAAACAAAATTTTCAGCAGGATATGATATAGAATCAGCAGAAGATTGCATAATTCCAGTATTTGAAGCAGGACAAAAACCCACACTAGTCAAAACAGGTTTAAAAGTTTATATGGCAGATGATGAAGTTTTTATGTTGTATAACAGAAGTTCTAATCCGGGTAAAAAAGGATTGGTACTGGCTAATAGTGTTGGTGTAATTGATAAAGATTATTATGGAAATCCAGACAATGACGGACATGTTATGTTTGCTTTTTATAATATAAAACCAGAACCAGTTGAAATCAAAAAAGGAGATATTATTGGTCAAGGAATTTTCCAGAAATATTTAACAACAGATGATGATTCAGCAGAAGGTGCTAGAATAGGCGGTTTTGGGTCGACAAGTAAATAAAAAAACAAAAAATGGGTAAATTAGGAAAAAAACTTTTGACTTTTGGTAAAATTTGTGCTATAATAAAAATAGAAAAAGTAATTTTACATTACTTGGAAGGAGTGACAAGATTAATATGTTTAAAGTAGGAGACAAGATTGTATATCCAATGCATGGCGCTGGAGTA
>CANBLA010000061.1 GCA_947369305.1 uncultured Clostridia bacterium | reverse complement strand
TTTTTTCATATTCCATATTTCTTGTAAAAAATCTTCCAATTTTATCCAAAATTTTTGTCTTTTTGTATACTTTATTGATACTTCCAGAATGAGAATGAATAATTAGCCTTGCCTTTGTGTATTTTTTCGCTAAAAGAATTCGTTCAAATAAGCTAAAATTCATAATATTAAAATGAATAATATCAAACTTATTTTCTTGATATACTTTTTTTAAATCCTTCATGTAATCCTTATAATTTTCACTTCGATTGGTCACTTCCAGAAAAGTTATTCCTTTTTTCTCCAGCTCATCTTGATAACAAACTTTCTTTCCTTTAAAAATTAAAAAGCATATTTCAAACTTTTCCAAATCAAGATTTTTACACACATTCATAAGAAATCTTTCAATTCCCCCCATATTGGCAGAATACCCCACATATAAAATTCTTTTTTTACCCATCATAACTCCTATTTTCATCTTTCAAAATTACTCTTGGCTTACTCAAAACAACCGTCGCATTATCTGGCACATCTTCAAACACAACAGCATTGGCTCCAATTTTAACATTCCTTCCGATCTTGATATTTCCAATAATTTTTGCACCAGCACCAATAAAACAATTGTCTCCAATCGTTGGTCCATCTTCCTCTTCTTTATTAATTCCAATGGTTACTTGTTGATAAATTTTCACATTTTTTCCAATTCTTGCTTTATCCGTCACAAATATTCCTTTTATTCCATGTGGCAATATGGGTGCACTTTGCCATCTGCTTCCACCATCAATGCGATGTCCCAATGTTGCAGAATTAAAAGCATCACTCCTTTTCAAACAATACAAATAATAACATTTTAGGATTTTATTTGTTTTTGGATTACACAATTTTTCTTTCATTTTCCAATACTTTTTATGATTGTAATGGGAAATACAATTATTGATTAATCTCTCCACTTTATTCATTTCCAATTTTCACTCCCAACATTTCATAAATACTTGCCAATTTCCAAAGTACAAAATCTTTTCTCTCAAAAGCTTTTTCCAAATATTTTTCATGAAACTCTAACTTATATTCAACTTTATATTTTTGAATAATATGACAAGCTAGCACAAAAGCATATTTTTTATCTTGCTCACTTAAATCCCTTGTTCTAAGCCATAAAATCGTTCCTAACTCTTGCAATAACACTTTATAGAGTCCAATATCATTCTCTAATTGCAATTCATTTGAAATTTCCAGCAACTCTCTAACCAAAAACAAATGATCTAAACAGCGAAGATTTTCCGTTCTAGAAATTGCCTTTGAAATATTGTTTAAATGATTATTATAACGATATAAATCTTCATTAATATATTCAAACTGTTTACATTTTCTAAATAAAATCAAACGAATCATCATATCCTCATACCAATATTGTGGCAAAAATCGAACATCCTTCCACAGTTCTCTTTTAAAAATTCCTCCCCAAACAAATCCTTTGAATTCAACAATTTTTTCTTTTAATGTTCCACTTATACTTACATCATCATGTCTTTCAACCTTAATTATCTTTTCTTTTTGAATAGAATATTCGATAAAATTGCATTTTACTATATCTGCATCTTTCTCATATGCCCTATCCAAAAGTTTTTCCACATAATTTTCATCTATTATATCATCACTATCAATAAATGCTATGTATTTCCCCTTAGCATTGTCTAAACCAACATTTCTAGCAACTGCCACTCCTTCATTTTGTTTATCAATAACTTTTATATTAGAATACTCTTTCAGAATTTGCAAAGAATTATCCGTTGAACCATCATTAATCACAATCACTTCGAAATGATATTTCGTTTTTTGTTTCACAATCGAATTCATGCAAGCTTTCAACATTTTTTCAGCATTATAAACAGGAATAACCATACTCAAATCGATACTCTCATCATTTTCCAAATTAGTCCTCTTACTTTGTTTAAGATTTTCTTTTGGAGTATGCTTCTCAAAAATTCCTGTTTCCGCTTCTTTTACTGTTAATTTTAGACTAGAACTATGAACAACTGGCAAGATTAACTCAAACAAAAATCTAGCCAATTGATAAACATGTTTTTTCATCTTTTAAACCTCTCTATAAAACCTTTCCAATTCTTCTACTGTCTGTTCAATAAAATATCCTGCATTCTTTAATTCTTCATAAGTATCTCTTCTATTCAAATCACTACTCAAAATCATTTCAGCCCAATCTTTTGCACTTCTCTCCAATCCAATAAATTTCACATTCTTCGCAATTTTCACTTCATTGGTTATTACATCTTTTGACATAAAACATGGAAGTCCCGTACACTGTGCTTCCACTCCAACTACCGGCAAACCTTCATATAAACTTGGCAACAAAAAAATATCCATACACCACATTAGCTCATTGGTATTCTTGCAAAATCCCATAAATTTCACACAATCTGTCAATCCAAGTTTTTTTACTTTATCACGTATTTCCTGTTCTTTTTCTCCAATTCCAACAAGCATTAATACTGCATTTTGTTTTTGTTTGTGAATTTCATAGAAAATATCAATCAAAAATGTATGATTTTTTTGGTTAGTAAATCGTCCTACATTTCCAATCACTAAACAATCTTCTATTCCTAATTCCTTTCGCAATTCATCTCGTTTAGCTGGATCAAATTTAAACTTTTCATAATCAACAGCATTATGAATGATTTTCACTTTTTCTTCTCCGAAAAGCCATTTCCCTGCTAAATTAGAACATGCAAAATAATGCGTAGCATATTTTTTTAGAGGTTTTTTAAAGGCATTTCCAAGCATAATTTTCAATTTATTTTTCGATTGAAATCCTATATTGTGTGAATGCGCAATTCTCACTTGAATTCCATATTTTTTCGCCATTTTCAGCACCATAAAATTTTTACTTGAAGAATGCATATGCACCACTTTATAATCATGATGTTCTTCAAAAAAACTTTTTAATGCCTTTTTTTGTTTAAAAATATCAAGTGGTGTTCGAAACCACACACCTTTTAATTTATAAAACTTTACATCAAATTCTTTTAACACATCCTCAAGTGGATACTTTTGCCCATCATCCAATAATAAAAACTCAATTTCGCATTTATTTTTATCCATATTTTTTACAATTTCTACTGCAAATTGTTGAATGCCTCCATGTCGCATTCGGTCAATAAAATATAAAACCTTAGTTTTCTCCATTTTTCAAAGCTCCCTTCAAAAACCCTTTCGAATCTTCTCTAAATGCTTCTAACTTTCCATCTACTACTGTATAATCAATCTGTTTTTCTAGGCATTCGGCTACTGTCTCATTTCCGTCTAATAAACGTTCCTCCAAATTCACAATCTTCAAAAGCGAATCCAATCTCGAATTTGTCGAAACTTTCGACTTATTAGGATAACGTCTAAATACAAAAAACTTTTTATGATGAATAAGCGAAAAAACGGTTCCATGAAACGAATCTGTACATACAAATTCAGCATTTCGGATCAAATTCAAAAAATCACTTGGATCCACTTCAAAAGGTGCTTCATCTGCAAATTTATCACTATATTTCACATATTCATCCAAATGATTAAGCGAAACAATTTTATAACCCGTTTTCTCTTTCAATCTTTCTGCAAATTTTCGATATTCCACCGTTTTTCCCAAAAAATAACAAAAAATATACTTATCTGTAATCAATCGTTCCTGTTTTTGAATGCTCATCCATTCTTTCTCGTCAAATAATAACGTTGGATCACAAACCAATTTTGCCTCTTTATTTGTCAAATTTCTTACTAATTTCACACCTGCATCCTCTCGAACAGATAAATTTTCAATTCGATTTAAAAAAGTTTGATACTGTTTTTTATATTTTTCGGGAATTTGTGACACACCAAAACTTGTAGCAAACGAAATTTTATTCACATTTTCTGGAACAAAATTAAGGGTATAGTAATTTGCCACAATATTGACTGGAAGCCATAATTGGTCACTTCCCACTAAAACATCCGAATACTGCCCTTCTTTGCAAATATCTTCCATTCTTTCAAATGGTTTGGATAGATGAAAATTTTGCACAAATTCTTCAAATTTTCTATCTCTCATCTTAATATTTTTACCCAATTCTCCATTTGCAAATTTACAATACAATTTTAATTTAACCATGCCCAACTTAGCCTTGATAAAGGAGACATTAAATAACTGATTAAAATAATATTTTCGTTTTCCTTTTGCAATTTCTGCGTCTAATTGTTTCAAATTAATCGTTTCATTCGGTATGTTCCAATCATCTAAAATCTTTTGTGTGGCATATGCTTGTAGCATACTTCCATAATTGTGTTTAAAGTAACAAGATACAATTCCAACTTTTCTATCCATGTTTTTTCCCCTTACTCTATTTTTCTAATTCTTTCAAATGTAAATCTGTTCTCGATTTTTTGAATTTATACATATCTGCCAAAATAAACAGTACTGGTGCAATCGCTGCCTCATGACGCACCCAAGATCCAAAATCTGGCTCAAACGTCGCAGAACCACATAAAAATCCTAAATATACATACAATGCCACATTTTTCGATTTATGGTTTTTCTTAATATTCTTAAGTGCCATAACCACATAAAAAGTTACCATGATTTGATAAGCAACATATGGCCAATACTTTGGTCCAAATGTAACTAACTCAATTGGTACCATCATACGGACAAGCATTACCAAATAATCCAGTGTAAATAAAGGTAAATTAGAAGCATCTCTAGTAATCCAGTTGCTAATATCTGTTCTGGCTACAGTTTCTCTTGTTCGAACCCTAACAAGTTGTCTATACTCCTCTGGCATTGCTACTTTTGCTACTGTAAGTAATAGATAATATCCAACACCAAGAACAAACACAACTAATATAATATCATAAATTGTTAATTTTTCCTTCATTAATATAAAGGTTTTACAAATCCAAGAAGCCCCCAACATAAATACTGCTATTAAGATATAATAGTCTCTATAGGAAACGGAAGCCCAATACAATATTCCAAAAGCAGCCAAATATTTAAAACCATCCTTTAAAGACTTACTTGTAATAACAATATAAATCATAACAAAATATAACATCTGTATTGGCTCTTTTGCTAAATTAAAATCAAATATATTTAATACTAAAATTGTAAGTATTAAAAAAATCGCTTGAATGACATCTAGTTTTTTTCGCAAAGTAAACATAATTGTTAACAAGATAATATTCCATACAATTGTGATATAAATTTCAAATTCTTCATACGTTGTTAATTGAAAAAGATTGATGTTTTTAAAAATTAAGGCGGATTTTTGTGTAGCTCCTAATTCTTCTTCACTAATGTCTTCATCATAAAGGATGGAATTCTCATTATTTATCATTCCAATCATTCCATGACCAATGCTCATATCCACCAAAACTTCTTTCATTACCGTATATCTTACAGCTTTTGCCCCTAATACCAATAATATCATTGCCATAACAATTACTGTTGTTCTTACATAAAAATCTTGCTTTATTTTCATCTATGGTTATCCCTTTCTTTATGATAAGTATAGCGGACTTTCGAATAAAAGCTAAGTCCGCTATTTTTGTTTTCTATTTTACTTTCTTATTATAATACGTATTATAATATTTCTTATTTGCATCAGGAATCTTGTTAATAACTGTTCCAATTACTTCTCCACCAATTTCTTGAATGTTAGTTTTAATCTTATTTAACTCATTAATTTCTGTATTTCCATGTTTTAAAACAATCATATTGGTATCTACCATTCTTGAAACAATGAAACCATCGGCTACAACAGAAACAGGCGGTGTATCAACAATAATCATATCAAACTCTTCTTTTAAAATACTTAATGCTTCCTCTAATTTGTTAGTTGATAATAATTCTGAAGATTCCAATCTTTCACTACCAGAAGAAATAACATATAAATTATCAATTCCTGTTTCGTTGATAAATTGAAAGATATTTGGTTCTTCTTCTTTTTCTTGTTGTACTACTTCTTTTGTTACTTTTTTAGTCGTTTTTCTCGTTGTCTTCTTTTTCTCTTCTTCAACAGGTTCCTCTTTTACTTGTGTTTTTTTAGCTGTTTTTGTTGTCTTTGTAGTCTTTTTGGTTGTTTTTGATGTTTTTTCTTCTTTTTCATCTGTTTTTTTAGCAACTCTTCTGCCTTTAGTTTTCTTTTCTGGCTCAATCACTACTTCTACTTCTTCAGCATCTTCCTTCTTCATCTTTAAGGATTTTACTTTCGTTTTTCCTTTCGCATCTACTCTTGAAGGAATATATTCTTCTTTATAGATAGCATCTCCTGCACCCGGCACTTTATCTATTTTAAAGATTCGATTTAATAATCCTAAACCTTTTTTTA
>CANBLA010000060.1 GCA_947369305.1 uncultured Clostridia bacterium | reverse complement strand
CCATACTTAAATAAATTCCTTTCTCATTCTTTCGTTCCTATTTTCTCCTCTAATTCATAAATTACTTTTACAGTTACACCAGATTCATCTGTTACGGAAGTAACGTTTTGGTCAATTTTCGTATCTTCTGAAATACTTAATTCTTGATTTAGTTCCTCTTGTAACGCTTTTGTTAATTTTCCTTTAAGTTCTTCTTCCGTATAGGTTTTAAAGCTTTTTTCTAGCTCAAAATTCGTAACTTTTACGATTTCTATTGGGATGTAATAATTTGAAAATAGTTTTACTTTTTTATATGTTCTTATTGTATCACAATTTTCAAATTTTGGAACCCCTTTCTTGAAATTTATTTTAAAATTATGAAGATAAATTTCTACATTTTTTTCTTCCTTTCCTGTTCTCTCACTAATTTCTTGTATAAAAGTCTCTTTTTTTTCTTTTTCATAATGACTTTTTACATAAATATCCGCATCACTCACAACTTCTCGAACACCTGTATATTGTCCCTCCATAACCCCTTCGACTAAAATATCACCGACAAGAAACAACATCCCCAATGTTTACCCTTGCAGTACCATGCCTTACCACCATCTTCGAAATCGTTCCATTTTTATCAGCAACAATATTGCATGGTGTATTTTCATCAATAATTTCTGGTTCTTTCGTTGCCTCCACAATTGTTACCATTACATTAGTACCTTCTATATCAATTCCAATCCAAGCTAAATCATTTCGATTAAGACGCATTTCATTTTTGATTTCATCAAGATTTAAATTTGATTTTAATTTTCCTTCTTGAATTCCATACTTTGCCAAGTCCGATAAAATTTCTTCTTTCGAGATATTTTCTGCTCCAGATATCTCAATATTCCAAATAAAACGTGTAATTACAAAACAAAAAATTGCAATTACAAGAAGTGCAATTGCAAAAACTTTTCTTTTTTTATATTTTTTCAACACAAAAGGAAGTCCACTTTTTCTTACCAAATTTACTCTGCAAGAAGTTTTCTTCGCAATATGACGAAGAATTTTAAAGTCATTTTTGCTAATTCTCGCTTTTAAAATTGTGCCTTTTTCCATTTTCGAACTCCACAAAATAATATTCTCTGTTTTACAAATATTAATAAATCGTTCAATAAAAAAGCCTTCTACGACAATTTCAACTGTACCAAAAATATACATATATAGCCATTTAAATAGCATATTTTAGTCCCCCCTTTTACTTTCAAAATCCAAATTTTCAATTTTGCCACTTACTAAAATATCATCTTCTGTCATTTGACTTAATTTCAAATTAAATCCATTAATATTCACATTTCCAATATGTGTACTAATTCTCACAAAAAAGTCCTCATATTCCAAAATTCCCTTAAAATTCTCAATTAAAACCTCATCAAAACTTGTTACTGTTATTTTGGGAACTTTACTAACAACTTCTCTTGGAATTTCTAATAATTCATTGATTTTATTTAGTTTTCTCATTAAAACACCGCCTTGGTTAATTTTTTGCTATTTTATTTATATGCTAATGGAAAAGTTTTATGACAATAAAAAAGGACCTTATCTCAAATTGCGTGATAAGGTCCTTTCTCATAACTAATAAAAATTGTACTGCGCTCTTCTTTCAAGGTAAGTACCTTTTTTATTGGTACATCTTGAAATATTCTGGAATATCCAACTTGCTCTTCTTCTTTCAATTTCTCCGTTTTCATAATAAATTTGGAGCTCTTTGTCTATACCGCACCAAACTTCTTCTCCTTCTTCAAGAGTTTTTCCATATTCGTCTTTCATAAGGATAAACTTTTGATCGGAGCAGTCCTGTGGTTCATTCACAACATCATAAAAAGCCTTCACTTTTTCTACATTTCCTGTTTCCAATGCTGCATTCAGTTCCTTCAGAAACTTTTGGACACTATAGTGCATTTTGTTTTGAATCCTAAGCGCTTTTAAACCAGTCGGCTCATTTCTTTGAATAGAAAATCTGAGCATTCCAAAAATTTGATCTCTTAGACGACTTTCTTCCTCTCTAAAGAAATAGTCTTCTTCGTAGTCCAACTTAAATTCAGACACCGGCTCAATAAAATCCATGAGATTTCCATCCTTAGTGCCAATTGTCCGCCGAATTCTCCCCAGAATGAAACAGCTTTCCTTGGGCACAGAATATCTTTTATCAATCGCATGATATTGCGTAAATGAACGGTCTAATTGATAACGGCATCCACAATTGTAGTAACTGATATTACCCACACACAGTTTAAGGCTTCTCTTCTTTGCATCGTAGAAATATAGACGTTTTTCGGTCTGCTTTCTTCCCCTGTATTCCTCCTGCGCCTCTCTTACCTTTTGATTAATGATGTTATTCATTTCATCATCAAAAGATGTTTGAAGCGCTTTTGTCCATTCAGTAACAAACACATAGAAAAAGTTCTCTTTGTCTATTTCTATAAGCCATTGTGTTTTAGGTGGAAGCAGAAGACATATCTCATTTCCTGTAAGTTTATATTCTATATTTCCCTCACTTTCTGAATAGCAAAAACATCGTCTTATGCCTGACTGTTTTGGAAATAAAGTTTCAAATTGAGAAATAATCTCTACTACTAATTCCCGATTATTCCCTGTTTCTTCATAATACTTGGAATATAATGATTCACTCATAATTTAATCCTCCCTTTTATTGGTTATGTTGAAAGAGAAAACTCTTTCTATTTACTAATAGTTACATCTAATTATATTATAGCATAATTTACATAAAATGTCAATAGATGCTGGTCCAAAAGTTGGATAATGTATTAAAAACTTATCAATTAATATTTTCCACAAAGTTTTCTTAAGAACTATAAAACTTAAGCAAAAAATATGACATTGCAATGTCATATTTTTTGCTTGATCAAATTCCTACTTTATCTCCAACTTTTCTTCTCCCTTATTCAAAGCAATCTGAACAACCGAACCTTCCACAATGTTTTGAGCCACAATTGCCTTAGCAACCATCGTTTCAATCTCTGTTTGAATCGTTCTTTTCAGCGGTCTTGCCCCAAAATTAATATCATAGCCTTTTTC
Source organism: uncultured Clostridia bacterium (assembly GCA_947369305.1). Next base: position 3,305 of record CANBLA010000060.1, on the reverse strand, counting down.
AATCAAAAACTCGATCGCTTCTTTCGAAATCTTAAACTCAATTCCCTTTGCCAACAATCTTTTTCTCAAATCCCCAAGCAACAATTTCACAATGCCGTACACTTCCGTTTTTGACAACGCATTAAAGTAAATAATCTCATCCAAACGGTTCAAAAACTCTGGTCTAAAATGATTTTTTAAGCTCAAATCCACCATCTCTTTTGCCTCTTCCGTTACCTTTTGATGCTCTGAAATACTATCCAAAATTGCTTGAGAACCTAAATTCGAAGTCAAAATAATAATGGTATTTTTAAAATCAACCAATCTTCCCTGCGAATCCGTCACCCTACCATCATCCAAAATCTGCAAGAAAATGTTAAATACATCTGGATGCGCCTTTTCAATTTCGTCAAACAGCAACACCGAATATGGCTTTCTTCTTACCGCTTCCGTGAGTTGCCCACCTTCGTCATAGCCAACATAGCCCGGAGGTGCACCAATTAATCTGGTAACACTAAATTTTTCCATATATTCAGACATATCAAATCGCACCATATTTTTCTCATCATCAAATAACGTTCTAGCTAAAGTTTTGGCAAGTTCTGTTTTACCAACACCTGTTGGACCCAAAAACAAAAACGACCCAATCGGACGATTTGGATTGGCAATTCCCGCACGAGAACGTACAATCGCATCACTCACTTTTTTCACAGCTTCGTCTTGCCCAATCACACTTTCATGTAAAATGTGTTCCAAATTCAAAATCTTTTCTCTTTCGCCTTCCACCAATTTTGTTACTGGAATTCCTGTCCATTTGGCTACAATTTTCGAAATTTCGTCTTCGGTTACTTTATTACGCACTAAAGTTGATTTTCCTTGCGACTTTTCAAATTCTTTTTCCTCTTGCTCCAAAACTTTTTGTAAATTGGGCAACGTCGAATATTTTAATTCTGCAGCCTTATTCAAATCATAAACACGCTCTGCCTGTTCAATTTGAGCATTTGTTTCATCAATCTTACTTTTTAGTTTGGTGATTTTTTCAGCACCTTTTTTCTCAGCATCCCATTTTGCCTTCATGTTTGTAAATTTTTCTCGTAATTTCGTTAATCGACTTCGTACCTTTTCTAAATCCTCCCTTGATTCTTCACTTTCTTCCCTTTGCAAAGCAGCCTCTTCAATTTCACTTTGCATAATCTTTCGTGCTATCTCATCTAATTCAATCGGCATGGATTCCATCTCAGAACGAATCATGGCACAGGCTTCATCCACCAAATCAATCGCTTTGTCTGGCAAAAAACGATCTGTAATATAGCGATTTGACAACGTTACTGCTGAAATTAAGGCTTGATCTTGGATTTTTACACCATGAAATATTTCAAACTTTTCTTGAATACCACGCAAAATGGTAATGGCATCCTCCACCGTTGGTTCGTTCACAATGACTGGTTGAAAACGTCTTGCAAGAGCCGCATCTTTTTCAATATATTCGCGATATTCATCCAATGTCGTGGCACCCATACAATGCAATTCTCCACGTGCCAGCATCGGTTTTAGCAAATTGCTCGCATCCATTGCACCATCTGAAGCACCAGCACCAACAATATTATGAATCTCATCAATAAATAAAATGATATTTCCGTTGCTTTTATCAATCTCATTCAAAACCGCTTTCAAACGCTCTTCAAATTCGCCTCGATATTTGGCTCCCGCAATCAAAGTTCCTAAATCTAATGAAAAAATAATTTTACTTTTTAAGCTAGTTGGCACATCGCCTCGAATAATTCTTTGTGCTAATCCTTCCACAATCGCTGTTTTTCCCACACCCGGTTCGCCAATTAAAACAGGATTATTTTTGGTTTTACGTGTCAAAATTCGAATGACATTTCGAATTTCGTCATCACGACCAATAACTGGTTCTAGTTTGTTTTGTCTGGCAAATGCAGTTAAGTCTCGTCCAAATTTGGATAAAGCATCATAGGTTTCTTCTGGCGTGTCTGATGTCACAGAAGTATTGCCTCTGACGTCTTTTAGCGCGCTTAAAAATTTAGATTTTGTAATGCCATATACTTTGAGTGTTTGTTTAAAATCCGAACTAGCTTCTTCAATTAGACCTAACATTATATGTTCCACAGAAATAAATTCATCTTTCATCGATTTTGCCTGTCTCTCTGCATTTTCTAAAGCCTTTTCTACATTTTCTGAAAAACGCAAAGCCACATTTCCTGTAATTTGTGATAACTTGTCAATTTCTGTTTGGACTGTATTTCTTAATGCATTAATATCCACATCCATTTTTTTGAGTAACAAAGTAACCAAGCCATCGTTAGTAGAAATTAGGCTTAATAACATATGATATTCTGTAATTTCTGCATTTTTGTTTTGGCTAGCAAGATTACTAGCAATTGTTATAGCCTGTTTGGATTTTTCTGTAAAATTTGCAACATTCATTTTTTCTGACCTCCTTTTTCCATTTCTTATTTTTTATATTGTATCATAAAAAACTTAAAATTACCATAAATTTCTTATTTTTACTGTCAATCGTAAATTATTAATATTTTTCATAATGATTTACGATGCAACTTAAATTATTTGTTATATGGAATTTAAATCATAAATGAGGCCTTTCCTAAGTAGAATGACCTCATTTCCTCTTTGTTTAAATGGAATTTTACATTTCCATCAAAAACTTTTCCATTAATAAAAACATTGTTTTTTGTTCTTAATTGTATTTATAATAATTATTATTACACATATGAAAACCATTAGCTCAAGAATCCCATATTAATTTTATTATAGAATATTATGTTAAGCTTTGCAAATCCATTGGAGTATAATTTTAAAACTCATCTTTTCTATTTTCTCATTTCTTTTATCATCATATCACCAAAAATGGCATAACCAATCTCCGGATTTGACACAAGCACATTGGTAACAGCACCCACAAATTTGCCATTTTGCAAAATGGGACTTCCTGATAAACCTCGTATGATACCTCCTGTTTTTTCGATTAATTCTTTATCTGTTACGCGAATTAACATACTTTTATTGTCATAACTATTATTTTCATAAATCTTTTCTATTTTGATATGATATTCTTGATTATTTTTTCCATCTAAACTACACAGTAATTTAGCATCTCCCACTTTGATTTCGTTTCGCAAAGCAACTGGCATTGCTTTTGTGGTGTCAATATTTAAACTTGCCAAATTATCTAAAATGCCATAAATTCCAAATTTTGTGTTTTTTTGTACTTCGCCAATTGTCTTTTGGTTGATAATGGTTCCCCTGATTTCGCCGGGACTATTAATGTCGGCTTTTGTAATCGC
>CANBLA010000059.1 GCA_947369305.1 uncultured Clostridia bacterium | reverse complement strand
CAAAACAAGTAACATTTTTTACTTTCATTTCTCTTTTTCCCTTAAATTTGTTCTATGTTGCAATTGTTCAAGTTCTGTTATAAGCCCTTTTAAATCTTTAATCAGCTCTGTAGCTAATTCAGTTTCATCCTTAATATTAAAATAATTTTTAAACATACTAACTTGATAAAAAGGATACTCATGTTCTGTATCTATTATATGAGTAATACCATCTTCCTTTACTTTACTTGCTTGATAAAAACCTTTTTCAAATTCAATTTCCATACCGTTTATTTTCATTCCATCAGTCCTATCTATGCTAATTATATTAATATATTATCCAAAAATTCCATTTTTTAATTTATTTTAACACTACCAACTAACTCATTAACATCTTGAACATCATTATTTTTCATATAATCTTCTATCTCTTCAATAACATTTAAGCTCATCGCAGGGTGAATAAAATTACCAGAACCAATTGACACACATTTTGCACCTGCAAGCATATATTCTACTGCATCTTCACCAGTTACAATTCCACCTAGACCCATGATTGGAATCTTGACTTTTTGCGCAATTTGATAAACCATTCTTACACCAACTGGTTTAATCGCAGGACCGAGATAATCCACCTGTATTGTTTGCCAAAATAGGTCTGCGTGTTTTTACGTCAATTTTCATAGCTAATACTGTATTGATTGCTGAAACAGCATCTGCCCCTGCATCTTCTGCTCCTTTTGCTGGCATTGTAATATCAGTAACATTTGGTGTCAATTTCACAATAAGTGGTTTATCTAAAACTTTTCGAACACTACTTGTTGCTTCTTTTACTCCCTCATAAGTTGTTCCAAAAGCCATACAACCTGCATGTACATTAGGACAAGATAAATTAAGTTCTACCCCATCAATATCCAATTTATTAGCAAATCGGCAAACTTCCACATATTCTTCTAAAGTACTTGCCCCTACATTCAAAATAATTGGCGTATCAAATTGCTTTAACCATGGTAAATCTTCCTCCGCAAAATGTTCAATTCCCGGATTTTCCAAACCAATTGCGTTCATCATTCCACTTGCCGTTTCACAAACACGTGGTGCTTTATTTCCAGCACGTGGTTTCAAAAAAGTTCCTTTTGTAATGATCGCTCCTAATTTATTTAAGTCCATATATTCTGACATCTCTCGCCCATAACCAAACGTTCCAGATGCAACTGTTACTGGATTTTTCATTTTAATCCCTGCAAAATTTACTTCCGTTTTCATATTTTTGTTTCCTTTCTAACTATTTAAAATTCTATATCATCTACATTAAATACAGGTCCATCTTTACATACATGTTTATAGCCACTCGCCTTTTTATTTTTTACAGCACATCCTAAACAAACTCCAACACCACACCCCATTCTTTCTTCCATCGAAACTTGAGCTGGAATGTCATTTTCAATTGCAAAATCTCTAACCGCTTTTAACATCGGAAGTGGACCACATGCAAAAATACAATCTGGCTTTTCCATTTCACAATCTGCTTTTAGGAAATTAATCGCAAATCCCTTTTCCTTATAGCTTCCATCATCAGTTGTAATAATAAGTTTATCAGAAACTTTCAAAAATTCGTCTTCTAGCACAACAAAATCTTTATTTCGAAACCCTAAATACGTCATCACATTTGCATTTTTACAAGCTTGTCTTGCCAATTCATACAAAGGAAAAATACCAATTCCACCACCAATAATCGCAATTTTTTTATGATCCTTAAATTTAAAATCTCCTCTTCCGATTGGTCCAATCACACTAATCTTATCTCCTACTTGTTTATTGGCTAAAACTTCCGTTCCTTTTCCCTTAACTTGAAATATAAATTCTAATTGGTTTTGTTCCTTATCAATTTTATAAATACTAATTGGTCTTCTTAAAAAAGGTTCGATATCGTCATTTACACGAATCTCCAAAAATTGCCCTGGCAAAGCCTCACTTGTCATTTTTTCTGAATAAATCGCAAATTTAAAAATATCTTTCTTTAGTTGTTCTTTTACTACAATTTCAACTTGTTCTACTACGGACATAATTTCCTCCTCAAACTTTTTCATCATTATACTACATTTTTGTCAATTAATCAACATTTTTAAAAACAAAATAATCTTTTTTACACAAACTCCTCAAACACCAAATTAGCAAAGTCTAACCCTTTTTTGGTTAATCGAATAGCATCCAAATCCACTTCAAGCAAGCCCTCTTTTTCCAATTTACTAATTTCAAATCGAAAATAAAATAGTGGATGAACTCGAAACTTTCGCTCAAACTGTGAAATCGAAATACCTTCTATTTTTCTTAAACCCAGCATTACATATTCTTTTGCCTGTTCTTCAAACGTTTGCTCCTCTTGAACAATTCTATTAACATTGCCACTTTTTATGTAGTCTAATAAACCATCACCATTACAAAATCGTTTTTTATCCACATACGAATGGGCCGAAACCCCAAAACCAATATATTCTTCCTGTTCCCAGCAAGACAAATTATGTCTAGAGACAAAACCCTTTGTAGCAAAATTTGAAATTTCATAATGAGAATACCCATTTTCCTCCAAAATTTTCTTTGCTTGCCAATACATCTCACGTTCTAAATCCTCTGTAATCATCTGCAATTCATCTTTCGAAACCAACTCTTCAAGTTCTGTCCCCTTTTCCAAAATAAGTGAATAAAGAGAAATGTGTTCTGGTTTTAAAGCCATTACCTTTTGTAAACTTTCCTTTATTTGTGCTAACGTCTGTGTAGGAAGTCCCAACATTAAATCTACATTCACATTAGTAAAACCAACCTTTCTTGCCTCTTCATACGCCCTTTCAAAATCTTCAAACGTATGAATTCTCCCCAACAATTTAAGTAAAGAATTTTGAACTGCCTGTAATCCAATACTCAATCGATTAATTCCCAGTTCTCGATACTTCTTTAACTTTTTAAAATCTATCATCCCCGGATTTACTTCTATGGTTATTTCGGCTCCTTTTTGTATCTCAAATTTTTCACATATTTTTTGCAAAATTTGTTGTATCCATTCTGCTGGTAAAATTGAAGGTGTGCCACCACCAATATAAATTGTAGTCACTTTTTTCTTCACTTCACAATTCTCAATTTCCCTTAAAATCGCCTGCACATATGTTTGTTTTATCTCATTATCAAATTTATCAAACGAAGTAAAATCACAATATCGGCACTTTTTTTGGCAAAATGGAATATGAACATAAATCCCAAAATTTTGCATCATTCCCTCCTTACTTTAAACTGTTCGCAAATTCATGAATTTTCTTTAATCTTCGATTAATTCCAGACTTTCCGAATCGGCGGTTTGATCAATTCACTCAAATCTTTCAAACTCAAATCCGGATTTTCTAACCTTAAATTCGCCACATCTTTAAGTTCTTTTGGCAACTCGTCAAATTTTTTTCTTTTTTGAATCAAACGAATATCATCAATTTGGCGAATAGCTGCATCAATCGTTTTATTTAAATTCGCTGTTTCACAATTAACTTTTCGATTAACATGGTTTTTCATTTCCTTCATCACACGAACCTCTTCAAACTTTAAAACCGATCGATTTGCCCCAATTAAAGCCAAAAAACGTGAAATTTCTTCTCCTTCTTTCAAATATAATTGAAATCTGTCATTTACCTTTATTTCTTTAAAGTTTATTCCATATTCATCGCAAATTTGTAAAATAAAATCACTATTTTTTTTCTGATTAAAAATCATTTCAAGATGATAATTTTTCTCTGGATTATTTACTGAACCAGCACCCAAAAATGCTCCTTTTACAATATTTTTTCTCATATCCATCTTGACAACTTTAACTTTTCTTATCGTTTCTAATACATCTCTTTTCTGCAATTGAGCAACGTAACATTTTCCTCGAACCTCTGGTTCATATTCCATTTCTAAATAAAACAAAATTTTATATAAATGCTCAATATTAAATTCATTCTCTGTAATAAATTCAAAATTATCAGTATTTTCAAGCATATTTCCGCTCAAAAAATACCCTCCTAATTCAGCATTTAACACTTCTTGATTAAAATTCACAACTTTACTTAACTCTTCTTTTACATCTCCCGAAAATGACATTTCTACCTCCATTTTCCCACAACTATTCGATCATTTCCACCAAAATCCTTCTTCGAATAAATCTCACAAAATCCTTCTCTTTCAAAGATTTCCATCACTTTTTCTTTTTGCTGATAACCAATCTCAACTGCCAAAAAACCATTATTTTTCAAATGTTCCTTCGACTTTTTTGCTAAAACTCGGTAAAATTTAAGCCCATCTTTTCCCCCATCTAAAGCAATCATCGGCTCACTTTTAACTTCAATAGACAAATTTTTTATTGTTTCTACCTCAATATACGGTGGATTTGATACAATTACATCAAATTTTCCTTTGATATTTTCAAACATATCCGATTTCAGAAATTTTATTTTAGCCTGCAGTTTCAATGCATTTTTCCTTGCAACTTGCAAAGCATTGTTACTAATATCACTAGCAAAAATTTCTGCTTCTATATTTTTGTCAAGAGCAATCGCAATTACTCCACTTCCCGTACAAATATCTAAAATTCTAGGGTTTTGAGACATTTCATTCCTTAATTTTATCACTTCTTCTACTAATATTTCCGTATCTGGTTGTGGAACTAATACATTTTCATCTACATAGAAACCCAAACCAAAAAAATTTTGTGAGTTTGTGATATATTGGATCGGCTTACCCTTTATTAATTGGTCAATATTTTCAAAAAACTCATTTATAGCATTAGTTTCCATTTCTTTTTCATAATTTACTATCATTTTTTCATGTGACATGTTAAGTTGGTATTCCATTAAAATTTGAGCCTTCAAAATAGCATCTTGTATAGAATATTCCCTTAATTTATCAATTCCATTTTTTAATATTTCTTTTATTTTCATATTTTTATTTTAACACATTTCTTTCTAGAACAAAAGCAAAATTTCTTATTTTAGACAAAAAAAATCCCCCACGTCTAAGCCGTAAGTTGCTAAATTTTTATGGACCTGTACTCACACAGGTGGGTGTTTTCCTAAATATTCCTGGGTTTCTTGGAGGAAAAAATCGTCCAAGCATACACGCCATATTCAGAGGCAAACTCCCTTATCCAAAACTTGTAGGTTCTAAAAATTCAGTCTACACGCACTACGCAGGGATTATTATTTATTTTATAATTTTATTATATCACATTTTTATTCGTTTTTCAAACTGAAAATTTCCAATTAGATAGATTTTATACTATATTTAGTCACTTTTTCTCATTTTTTCTAAGCTTTACTCACTATTTTATGTCAATCTTTCACTTGACAATTGGTGAATTATGTGTACCATTGAGGCACATACTTCTTCTCATTTTCTTCTAAACTTTGGAAATATCCATTTCTCATTCCCAACTTTTCTATAAAATCCTGTATTTCATCATATTCTTCCTTCGTTAGCTTTCGATTTATATCTGTCCTATTTAGCGCTTTATAATCAGGAAAATACTGTGCCATCACACTTACATAAACCTTGGCAGATATATTTTTTCGAATCCATTTTAAAACTTGCTTCGTATTTTGCAAATGATTTGGCAAAACAAGATGCCTAATTATCAAACCCTTTTGAACAATCCCATTTTCATCCAATTTTAGACTTCCTACTTGTTTATACATTTCTTTTATGGCATTTGTTGCTATTTCAAAATAATACTTTACACTAGATAAGTCTTGTGCTAAATCATCATAATAATACTTTAAATCTGGCAAATACACATCTACGAAACCTTCTAACATTTCCAGTGTTTCTTTTTTCTCATAACCACTCGAATTATAAACAATAGGAATGTTTAATCCTTTTTTCTTAGCTAGTTGTAAGCTTTCTATAATTTGCGGAACATAAATACAACCTGTTACCAAATTGATATTATGAGCACCTCTTTGTTGCAAATTTAAAAACTTTTCAGCCAGTTCTTCAATTGTTAATATCATTCCTTGGCACAACTGACTTATTTCATAGTTTTGGCAAAACTGACAATTCATATTACAACCCGTAAAAAAGATTGCTCCAGAGCCATTTTTTCCACTAATACATGGCTCTTCAAAATAATGCAAATCCGCTAAGGATATTTTTACATTCGCGTCAGATTGGCATCTTCCGTAATTCACCTTTTAATCGATTTACTTTGCATTCGTGCGGACATAAAATACATTTTTGTAGGGCTTGCATAGTTTGTCTCCTTTTGCTTTATCATAATTTTCCGAACAATTCTTCTCGTCTTTTTTCTATTTTCATCACATAATTTTGTTCCAATTATTATTTACAACCGTCTTCATTCGTTTAATTTAACACAT
>CANBLA010000058.1 GCA_947369305.1 uncultured Clostridia bacterium | reverse complement strand
GCCAGTTTTAAAGAAAGATTAAAAGAATATCCAATCAGAGTAGAAGGATTAAGCCGATTTCGAACGCAAAAACAACAAAAAGAAATTTTGCAAAAACTCGAAACAGGTGAGGTTGATATCTTAGTTGGAACCCACAGAATTTTAAGCAAAGATGTCAAATTTAAAAATTTAGGATTGCTCATCATTGATGAGGAACATCGATTTGGGGTTAAAGCCAAAGAAACGATTAAGCAATTAAAGGAAAGTATTGATGTTTTAACCATGACTGCGACTCCCATTCCTAGAACTTTACATATGTCTGTTGTTGGGATGCGCGATATGTCGGTGATTTATGAACCACCCCAAAATCGAAAACCAGTTCGAACTTACGTATTAGAATATGATGCAGAAGTCATTCGTGAAGCCATTTTGAAAGAGTTGGAACGCGGTCGGACAAGTGTTTTATTTGTATAATAATGTGCAAAATATCATCAAAAAGGCAGGCGATATTTCGAATCTTGTGCCAGAGGCGAAAGTCGATTTTGCGCATGGGCAAATGAGCAGTTCCGAGCTGGAAAATATCATGCAGGATTTTGTTGACCAAAAGACAAATGTTTTGGTTTGTACAACGATTTTAGAGTCGGGAATTGATATTCCGAATGCAAATACGATTATTGTGGAAAATGCAGATCGACTTGGGCTTGCCCAATTGTATCAAATTCGTGGTCGTGTAGGACGTTCTGAGACACAGGCTTATGCGTATATTACGTATCGTCGCGATAAAATGCTTTCTGAGGATGCTGATAAACGTTTGAAAGCGATTAAGGAATTTACAGAGTTTGGTTCTGGTTTTAAAATTGCGATGCGCGATTTAGAAATTCGTGGCGCAGGAAGCATTATGGGTGAAATTCAGCATGGTCATATGGAACAGGTTGGGTATGATATGTATTGCAAATTGCTAGATGAAGTCGTAAAAGAATTGCAAGGTGAGGTGATTGAAGAAGAAATTGATGTGCAAATGGATTTGAATGTTTCAAGCTTTATTCCTGATGAATTTATTGAAAATCCAAGTCAAAAAATTGAGATTTATCAAAATATTGCAAGTTGTAAAAAAGAAGAAGATATCCAAAATGTGATTGATGAAATCATTGACCGATATGGGCAATTTCCAAAGGAGATTGAAAATTTAATAGAAATTGCGAGAATTAAAAATTTGGCGCGTGAAAAATTTGTACTAAAAATCAATCAAAGAGGAAATAATATAATATATTACTTTGACGAGAAAAAATTTAATGTTGACGTGGTCGAAAAACTAATGAAAATTTACAGAGGAAACATCAAATTTTCACCATCCAAAATTAGCCCATACATGACCATCAAGATTACAAATGATTTTGAAATTTTGAAAGAATGTAAAGAATTTTTAGAAAGGATTTAAAGATGGTAATTACAAGTAAAGATAATGATTTAATCAAACACATTCGAAAATTAAAAGAGAAAAAATATCGTGATGAATTTGGAGAATTTGTCATAGAAGGCGCAAAAATGATAGAAGAGGCGATCAAAGAAAATGCAAAGATAAAATACATTATTGTTTGTGACGACTGCAAAACGGAAAATTCCATGACACCTGAGCAATTATACGATATTGCCAAATATGAATGCATTTATGTGACAGAAAAAATTTTGATTAGTATCACAGATGTTGTGGCGCCACAAGGCATTATGGCGGTTGTGGAGAAACCAATGAAAAGTGAAAATAAAATTGATTACAGAGCAAATCATTTTTTACTTTTGGATAATATTCAAGATCCGGGAAATATGGGAACGATTTTAAGAACAGCGGATAGTTTGAATATGAAACAAATCATTGTATCGTCTGGCACGGCAGATTGTTATAATTCAAAAGTGGTACGTTCTACGATGGGAGCAATTTTTCGTGTAAATGTCATCGAACGCGATTTGGAAAAGGTGATGAAAGAAATGCGGAAAACGTGGAATTAAAATATATGCAACGGATTTGAAAACAGATAAAACAATTTATGATGTAGACTATATAAAATCTGCAGTTATTATTGGAAATGAGGCAAACGGTGTATCACAAAATATTTTAGAATTGGCAAATGAAAGTATTAAAATTCCAATGAGAGGCAAAACAGAAAGCTTAAATGCTGCGGTTGCAACGGGAATTATTTTGTATGAAATACAAAGAAGAAGCTTGTAAAAGCTTGTCAAATGCTAAAATTTGTGGTATAATCTAAAATAGAAAAGCATTGAATTAAAACAATAGAAAGGGGAAATCTTTATGTGGTTTTTCATCGTCGTTATCCTGCTGTTGATTGCTTTGATTTTATTTTTACTACCAGTAATTGCTCGGATTTTAATAGTAAAAGTTTTAATATTTGTTATTAAAGTCATAGTAATCGGAGCACTTTTGTATGGAATTGTGAAAATGTACAAAGTATTAGGGATTAGATTTGCAACAAAAACAATCTTAAAGGTTGTTTTTGGTATTATTTTATTTTGTGGCATATTTCATTTTGTGGCAGGAGTTTTAGAAATTGCCTTTTTTCTGTTTTGGTAAAAGAGGATCTCCATCGTTTTTAATAATTTTACGATGGAGATTCTTTTATTTTTCAGTTGTATTTAATAAATTCAAAATTTCAGGATAAATACTAGATGCTTTTTTGTTCCAGTTATTGACAAGAAGACTTGCTTGCTCTTTGGAACCAACATGTGTTTCTAATTTAAAAATTATTGTGTGATTTTCGATAATTTTACAAGCTACGATATAATCCTTTTCAGAAATAGGGTTATATTCAGCAGAAATGGAAAATTTGTCTTTGATGGAATCAAGACTTTTTTTAAATTGACTGTCAATTTTTAATTTTGTGATGCCGGGAATTAGGTCAATTGTAAGATTTAATGCATTTGTGCCTTCTTCGGTTAATTCATATAATTCGATTTCTTTTTCGTGTTTTATAATGTAATTATCTTCTGTTAGATCGCTTAGAAATTGTTGGAAGTAAAAATAGTTGATGTCAGCTACCATTAAAATTAATTCTAATAGTTCTTTGTGTGATAATGGTTTTCCTACTTTTTTTAAGATATATAAAATTAATATTTTATCTTCTGCTAAAGTTGTTTGATGCTCAAAATCGGTATTCAATATAAGGCACCTCCTTTTTGTTTTTTTATATTATAGCATAAAAGTTTATGAATGTAAAATAATTTTTTTCAAAAAAATGTGGCAAAAATCTTGAAATTGGATTAAGATATAGATATAATATAAAATAATATGAATGAGATTTGAAGGAGGAAGGCTTTTGAGAAAATATTTTGGAACAGATGGAATTAGAAGAATTGCAAATTTGGAACTTACACCAGATTTAGTTTTTCGTGTGGCAAAAGCAGGTGCCTATGTTTTGACTAAACACAGTAATCATGTACCAACTATTTTAATTGGGAGAGATACAAGAATTTCTGGAACTTTAATTGAAAGTGCAATGACAGCAGGATTTTTGAGCTATGGTGCCAATGTAAAATTGCTAGGTGTTATGCCAACACCAGCAGTTGCTTATTTAACGAAAAAATTAAATGCAGATGCTAGTGTTGTAATTTCTGCATCTCATAATACTTTTGAGTTTAATGGGGTAAAATATTTTAGTAATAAAGGCATGAAAATTTCAGATGAAATTGAAGAGGAAATTGAGGAAATCATTGATTCTGAAAAATTGTCGACCCTTATGGCAGTTGGTGATAAAATTGGTGTAGCAGAAGAAGCAAATGATTATGTGAAAGAATATATTCAATTTTTTAAAGATGTTTTTGGTGATGAACTAAAAGGTGGTCGATTAAAAGTTGCGATTGATGGAGCAAATGGAGCAACTTATGAAGTAGCTCAAAAGGTTTTTTCCGAACTAGGGATTGATTTTGAAATGATTCATCATGAGCCAAATGGTGTAAATATTAATCAAAATTGTGGTTCGACTTGTCTGGAGACAATTTCAAGTTATGTAAAAGAAAATAATCTTGATTTAGGAATTGCATATGATGGTGATGGAGATCGTTGCCTAGCAGTTGACGAAAATGGCGATGTAATGGATGGAGATATTATTATGGCTATTTTAGCAGAATATTTGAGAAGTCAAAATAAACTAAAGCAAAATTCGTTAGTAGTTACGGTAATGAGCAATTTGGGATTAAAAAAATATGCGGAAAAAAATGATATTCAAATGATTACAACAAAAGTGGGAGATCGTTATGTTTTAGAAGAAATGTTGAAGAATGGTTATAATCTTGGAGGAGAACAGTCTGGACATGTGATTATGTTAGATTATAATCCAACAGGAGATGGAATTTTGACATCACTAATGCTAATTCGTGCTATTTTAGCAAAGAAGAAAAAGGCGTCAGAGATGCGAAAGATTGTGAATATTTATCCACAAGTTTTAATAAATAGCAAAGTTTCTAATGATAAAAAGTATGATTATGAATGTGATAATGAAATTAGAGAGCATATAGAAAAATTAGAAAAAGAATTTTCTGGAAATGGAAGAGTGCTAATTCGTCCTTCTGGAACGGAACCAAAAGTTAGAGTTATGATTGAAGGCGAAAATCAAGAATATATCACTAAAAAAGCACAAGAATTGGCAGATTTGATTGAACAGAAATTACAATAAAGGGGAAAAGCATGGAAAAAAGTTATGAAAGTAATCCAGAGAAAGCAAAATATATCAAGGAAAGTTTGATGAAAAAATACCCAGAGATTTTTGATACATATCAGATAAAAGAGCTATCGGATGTGCAAATTTGTAATCTATTTGAATTTTTAAGCATAGAACGACAAGGAATAGAACCTAGAAATCGTGAAGAATTAGAGCGAATTTTTGTAGTTGTAAGTAAAGAAAAAGGGCAAGCGATTTTGGTGAACACAAACCAAGAAGGGAAAATTCCAGAAGGTGAATTCGGAATTTATGATTTAGAAAAACAGGAATTTAAACTGACTAATAAAACATTAAGGCAAAAGATACGAGAAAATATCAAAAAGTATGCCAAAGACACATTAACTCCTCAAGAGGAAGAAAAAATGATTGATGAAATCGGGTCTAAAAATTTAGAAGATATAGAAGAATGTATAACAATGGATGAACAAGAGATTGACGAAAAAGTGAAAAATGCGGTTAATCAGAAAATTGATGAGAAAAATGAGGAAAATGGGAAAACAAAAGAAGAAAGGATGGAACTAGAAAGCAAGAGCAAAAAGAAAGAACAAGTTAAAGTAGAACAAGAAGAAAATCGAACTGTTCCAGAAGATGTTGCTAGAGCTTGTGCTAAATTAGGCATTACCAATATAAAAGCATTTATGTATGCTAATGGAAATGAATTTGCAACGAAAACAGACATACCGTATGTCAACAAAAATCGTGGAAATGTTTTGATTATTCGAACAGAGGATGAAGGGAAAGATACAGATAAATATTTTGTATTTCAAGACGGAAGGTTATGTGTTCCGGGAAATGAAGATGAGAAAATCGATCAAGTGGCAAGAAAATCAACACAGAATATGAAAAATGGAACCTTCATCAAACCAGTTGAGATTGATGACGAAGAACAATATGTTGAATATTCGGATAGTCAAGGTCTTGATATAAAAGAGAAATTGGCAGAAAACATGAATTTATCGATTACTGATTTGGAAAACTATAAAAAAGAAATTCAAATCGAGTTACAAAAATATTCAGAAGAACTTTATAAAATACAAGAAACAGCATTCTTAACAGATGCACAAAAAGATGCATTATATCTTGAAGCAAATAAAAGATTTAATACCAATAATGAAAAAATAGCAGAAAAGTATGGTATTCATTTTGAGAATGTACAAGAAATTAATTTGTCGACCCATAAACAAGCAGAGGAACACGTTATGGAAGAGGATGACGATTTTCAGTCTGAACACATGGCTCGAGTAAACAGAAACAAAAATAATTAAAAAACTAAGGAGGAAATAAAATGGGAAATGTATTTTTTACTTCAGAACCAGTTATGGTATTAATGCTTACAATCATAACAGTTGCGTTAATTACATTAGGGAGAAAATTGGAATTGCCGGGATTGCCAGTTATTGTAGTAGGATATGGGTTAGCATTTTTGGTTTATCATACAGTGCTACTGAATAAGGCAAATGAGATAATCTTATCGCCATATTACTTTTCAATAGCATTTGATTTGATTATTTTGCTTTTAGGTTTTATAACGTATTTGTGGATTGATAATATTGTTGCTAAAAATAAAAACTTAAGAAGTTACGGGGATCCACTTTCATGGTTCTGGGACAAGTTATAGAATAAGAAAGGATTGATAAAATTGAATAGATCGGAAGAGCGTCGTGTAGGGAAAGAGTGTCTTTGGTGTGGGTGGGGTGGGG
>CANBLA010000057.1 GCA_947369305.1 uncultured Clostridia bacterium | reverse complement strand
GTACCTTAAACCGAACTCAGACAACTCTCCTTATAGCAAACTAATTTCTGTCTTTTCTAGCTTCTGGTAATGCTAGAAAATCTTGTTTTTGATTAAAAACAAATAACTTTTTAATTTTTTCAGCAATCATTTCTAGATAAGAGGCAACTAAACTTTCCTTAAATAAACCTGTTTTAAAAAAGACACTTACTAACTTGGGATTAAAATTTTCCTCGCAGTAATGATTTTTTCCAGATTTTGGTCTGTGCGTTTCAAAAAAAGTTTGATCTCCAAGTAAACAATATTCTGTTTTATTTTTTTTGATATTTTCTACATCTAAACTTAAATCTACATTGTACCACTTTTCTTCGATTTTGACTTGGTTCCAAAAATGCTTTTTTTCTTCCTCTAAATCTTCACCTGTAATCTGATTGCATGGAATTTGAATGCACTTTAAGCAATTTTGCAAAAATTCACAAATTTGTAATGGAGTACAAGTTTTATTTTTAATATCTAAATTTCCTTTTTCTACAATTTCAAATTCTTGCCCTAAAAGTTTATAAATTTGTAGAAATTTTTCGGGTTCAGTTTGGTCTTTTTTCACTTTTTGCAAAATTCTTTCTATTTCAGTTCGAATTTCTATAAAGTCAATAATATCCATCCTTTTTCCATTTTCAAATTCGATCGTTTCCAATTTTAAAATATTTTTTATTTCTCTTGCTTTTTCACGATTTAAACAAGCAAAATCTTTTACAATTATGTTACATTCCTTTTTAAAGTTCTTTAATAATTTCACACAGCATGAATATCCATCTTTCATTACTTGACAAAATATCAGATTAATAACATCCATATCTTGCCATTGTACTCTTTTTGTAAAAAGTTCTAAATGCTTGCCAGGTATATTTATGATTACTTTATTTTCGTCTTGTATTTGAATTTTTCCATTTTCGATTATGTTTCCTTTTTCGTTAATAATATCTAGAGTAATATGCTTTAAACATGGAATTTTCAATAAAATATTGATTTGCGTAATGGGAATTTGATTGTTTACAATGCTCATTTTCAATATTTTTTGATTTTTTTGCAAAAAGGTCAAATCATCCAATCTCAAATTCTTAACATGATTTAAATTTAACTCTCTTAAATTGCTAAATTTTTTCAATATTTGAATTGAAAGATTGGTCATATCGACATCTATAATATGGATACTTTCTATTTTTTTAGGATTAACCACTCCATTGAAAAAATCTTGTACAGAACAAAAACGAATTTGGCTTAAAGAAATCTTTCTTAAGTTTGTAAATCTTTTTAGCACTTCTGCTGTTGGCAATTTTATATTGTTTAAAACTAGATTTTCTAATTTCTCTGGCTTAAAAATATTGGTTAATATTTTATCACAATTTAACCTTTGATCTCCTTCTAAAATAAGTGTTCTCACATTCGCACACAAGCTGATAATGTTAACTAATTTTGAACCTTTATCCAACTCTGTTACTTTCAATTCTTCCACTTCATCTAATTTTGTTGCCATGATTTTTTCGAAATTTTCTAGTATTTTCGTATTCAATTCCAGTTTTTTCGTCTCTTTTTCTTTCATAATTTCTCCTAAAAAATCTTTCGTATTTTTTGATTATAACATGAAATTTAATATTTGAAAAGTAAAATTTACAATTCTTCTTTAATTTTTTGCGCAAGATTTAAGTTTATTCCCTTAACTTCAGCAATTTCATCAATTGTAGCTTCTTTTATTTTTTTGACACTACCAAATTTTTTTAGTAATTCCGTCCTTTTTTTCTCGCCAATTCCAGAAATGAAATCTAATTTCGACTTTGTCATTTCTTTATCACGCACTTTTCGATGGTATTCAATGGCTGTTTTATGAACCTCGTTTTGCAAATTAGTGATAAAATGAAATAACATTTCTGAAATTTTAAATTCTTCCCTTTGTTCATTGATCAATGCTCTAGTCGAATGTTTATCGTCTTTTACCATACCAAAAACGGGAATTTTGTGCTCTAATCCATTTTCTTTGAGTGCATTTTCAATCGCGCGAATTTGGGTGATTCCACCATCTGCTAGAATCAAGTTTGGCAAATTGCCAAATCCTCCGTTTGGATTTTCTAAGGAATGTTTTAAACGTCTGGAAACTACTTCTTCCATACATTTTGGATCATCTTGTCCGAAGTACGGTTTTAATTTTAAAACGTCTGGACAAATTTCTTTTTATCACACCATTTTGCGCCACACACATGCCAGCCACAATAAAGTTTCCAGCAATATTGGAAATATCAAAACTTTCAATTTTGGTTGGTAGTTCTTCTAAATTTAATACTTCTTGTAACTCCATTAAAATTTCGCTTTTATCTTTTAATTTATTTTCTAATGTAATTTTACTATTCATTTCCGCCATTTCCACAAAGCGCAATTTTTCGCCTTTTTGTGGACTTTTTAATACCACTTTTCTGCCTGCTTTATCGGAAAGATATTTTTCAATGGCATCTTTTTCTTGCAACTCTAGGCGCAACATAATTTTATTGGGTAAATCCTGTTTTTCGAAATAATATTGTTTGATGAAACCAGAAACAATTTCATCTTCTTCCATATCTTTTAACTCATCAAAAAAGAAATGTTCTCTACCAATCATTTTGCTACCACGAATGAAGAAAATCTCGACACAAACTGTCATTTCATTTTTCGATAAGCCGATAACATCAATATTATTTTCTGAAATATTGGCTACTTTTTGTTTTTCTGATACACGTTCAATGGCTTGAATACGGTCACGAATTTCGCCTGCTTTTTCATATTCTTGATTTTGCGCAAATCGCATCATTTCCTTGTTTAATTCTTTGATAATGGCATCAATTTTGCCTTCTAATAGCAAGATAATTTGATCAATTTGCTTGTGATATTCTTCTTTTGAAACATAACCCATACAAGGCGCCAAACATTTTTTGATATGGAAATTGAGACATGCACGGTCTTGATTTTTGAATTGTTTGCATTGTCTTACTTGAAATCTTTCTTTAATAAAGGCAAGCATTTCTTTTGCGCTTCCGGCTGCTGGCATAGGGTCCAAAATAACGTGCGCCATCGTTTTGCAATTTGCGTGTCATAAAAATACTGGGATAGTCTGCTTTTACGTCAATGCGAATATAAGGATAGGTTTTATCATCTTTTAAAAGTACATTAAAACGTGGACGATATTTTTTGATTAAATTACATTCTAAAATGAGAGCTTCGTCTTCGCTACTGACGACAATATATTCAAAATGGTCGATTAAAGAAACCATTTTTTCAATTCTGGCGGTTTTGTTATTTTTACGAAAATATTGGCGGACGCGGTTACGCAAAACAACTGCTTTTCCAACGTAAATGACTTGGTCGTTTTTATCTTTCATGATATAAACACCGTGGTTTTTGCGGTAATTTTTTTAATTCTTCTTCGATGTTGAACATATTCTAATCCTTTCATGTCGTTTTTTAACTTTCAATATATCCCACATAAGGCAAATTTCTGCCAATTTCATTGTAATCAAATCCATAACCAATAACGAATTTATTGGGGATGACAAATCCTGTGTAATCAATTTTGACATCCACTTGGCGCCTTTCTTTTTTATCCGCTAAAACTGCTAATTTTAAAGAATTAGGTTGTTGAGTCATTAAATATTCTTTTAAATATTTTAAGGTATATCCTGTATCAATGATATCTTCTACAATTAAAACATCTTTGCCTTTAATCGAATGGTCTAAATCTTTTTTGATGTTGATTTTTTGCGTAGATTCGGTTCCTTCATAACTAGAAACTTGCATGACTTCTAATTCAATTGGTGTTTTCATTTTGGTGACTAAATCGACGGTAAAAAAGACCGCACCTTTTAAAACTGAAATTACGGTTATGGTTTTTCCTTTGTAATCTGCATCAATTTGTTTGGCAAGTTCTACGATTCTTTTTTGTAAAACTTCTTCTTCGTATAAAATTTTGATATTTTCTAAAATATTTCCTTCCATATTTCCTCCTAATCTTTGATTTTTTGTTCTCCTAATTGTTAAATTTTATTATAACATAAGTTGTTATTATTTTTCAATCATTTTTTTAAATCTAAAAATTTTTCCCGAACATTTTTTCTAAAAACTCTTGACAAGTTTCTTCTTTTTTTATAAAATAATACAAACAAAAGTTTTGTATGAAAGGAGATAAAAATGAGTTTTTTAAAGAACAAAAACGATGTGATTGCTTATACCGTTGATAAAACTGCAAATAGTAGCTTATATATCTCCATTCATAACGGCGAAGTCATTGTAAAAGCGCCTGCTTATTATACAACCAAGCAAATTCAAGCCGTTGTCGAAGAAAAGAAAAATTGGATATTAAAGCATTTGGCAGAATATATTGAGGCAGAAAATATTCGTAGACAAAAAATTAATACAGAACCTGTTTGTGTTTTGGGTAAAACATACGATGTCATTGTAAAATACGAAAATATCAAAAATCCAACGTTGAATTTACTAAAAAAATATATTGAAATCATTCTCCCTGCCAAATATATCGATTTGGATAAAACAAAAATCATTCAAGCCACGCTTTCTAAAATGTACCAATCCATTGCCAGTGAAGAAATCGAATCGATTTTTGAAGATGCCAGACATTTACTTGGCTTTGCGCCAGAGGATTTCAAAATCAAGCCTTTACTTAAGGATTGTTTGGCTCAATGTTCCAACCAAATTATCTCGATTAATCCAGCTATTATGCAATATTCCCGAGAAATCATTCGTTTCATTGTCATTCACGAATTTTGCCATTTAAAATACAAAAACCATACCAAAAGTTTTTATGAAATCATGGAAAAATATATTTTTGACTATGAAAAAATAGCCAATCAAGTTGGCCATTTAAAATTTTAAATTAAGCTTATTCCATACAAAATCAGCATGTGAACAGGATAAAATACATAATATAAATACTTTGTTTTATGCCCTAATGTTCCATTGTAAAACAGGAATAAGATAACAGGAACTGTTGAAAATCCATATAAAAGTAAATTTTCTATGGAAAGATTTATTGTAAAACGCTTAAAATAATAAATCAAATTTAACATAGCAAAAGCTAGTATTCTCAAAAATTTATCGTTTCTAAAACCATATAAAACAACCACACAAGCGACACCATACCAACCATAATCCACCTTCAAAAAGTTTCCCAAAAAAATTATGAAAACAATAATTAGTATTGAAATAGCATATCTTTTGTTGCATTTTTCCAAAAATGTAATGGCTATTAATCCTAATAATAATGTAAATAAAATATTGAGCATCCTCCACTCGCCTACCAAAGTTCGAAACAGCATAAACGGAATTTGTGAAACAAATGCAAATAGAAGTAATCTTTGGTAATATTTTTTCAAATCACTCGTATGGCAAAATCCTTCTGTTAACAAAAATGCAAATACAGGAAAAGACATTCTTCCTAAATATTCTGTTAAAAATCCTCTGGTTTCTGGAATGGCATATTTAACATGGTCTAAAACCATCGTGATACACGCAATTATTTTTAAAACAAAAATTGACATCTTCTTATCTAATACTCCTAACCTTTTTATTGTAACATATCATTTTGTTTTTTTCAAAAGTATTTTAAAAAGATGTCAATTCCAAAAAACTTACGACTGAAACTTCAACAATATTATCGAGTAAATCTTTATATTCTTTGACTCTAAAATTCATAAAACCATCTAGCATAATCGATTTATTTTCAATAATATAATGTTTGACTAAATTTTTTAGGAGTTTGTTTTTATAACCAATTTTATTATCTGGCAAATTCATAATTTGATTGCTGATTTTCAAGACATAATCTTGTTCTTCTTGATTTAAATAAAAGTAATTTTGCTTAATACATTTACGAATAATTTCCTTTTCGTAAAACTTTTCAATCGCACTTTTTAGTACAATTGCCACCACTTCATAAAATTCGCTTTCATTTCTTTCCATGTCATGAATTATGATATTATCAAACTTTTTGAATTTACAATTAGAAATGCAATAATTAAGGGGCAACTTTTCAAATGTATGAAGTAAATATTCAATCACTTCTTGGTTATTGGTTTTTATGCAAACAGATTTCACGTAAATTCTCCTTTATTTAAAATATATAGTATAATATTCACGAGAATAAAAAACGGTGTTAGATTACTAAAAATTTTTCTAGTAATCATGCCCTTATAAAGCTTCATTAATTCCTCTTGAAATAATATCTTTCATAGATTCGATGAGTTCATCAATTTCTTTTGGTGTAACAATAAAATTATAATCATTGGGAATTAAAGCTTGTTTGATTTTTTCATAATTATCCTCGTCTTTTAGTTTGTTTAAGACATCATTTGATTCTGCTTTTTTTTGCAAATCTTCAATAAATAAATCCAAGCAATCATTTGTAATGGAAGCCATTTCCACAACTGTTGGTACCCCGAATTGCAATGACTGGAATTCCCAAACTTTTTTCCGACAACTCGTCTCTTGCATTTCCAA
>CANBLA010000056.1 GCA_947369305.1 uncultured Clostridia bacterium | reverse complement strand
TATGACGCAAACAATGCCATTCTTACCATTCATCCGGGAGCCCGGGCGGAACGGAATCACAAGACTGGGCTCAAATGCTTTATCGCATGTACACAAGA
The DNA here is from genome assembly GCA_947369305.1 of uncultured Clostridia bacterium. The sequence continues at coordinate 6,473 of CANBLA010000056.1, read as the reverse complement.
TGGGCAAGCAGTAATGGATATATCGTTAAAGAATTGGACTATTTAGATGGGGAAGAAGCAGGTCTAAAAAGTGTTACTTTTTTGGTTTCTGGTGAAAACGCTTATGGTTATTTAAAAAGTGAAAATGGCGTTCATCGTTTAGTTCGCATTTCACCATTTGATAGTGGCGGAAGACGCCATACTTCTTTTGCTTCGGTGGAAGTTTTGCCAGAAATAACCGACGAGCATTCAGAAATTGAAATTAATCCAGATGATTTACGCATTGATGTATTTCGTTCATCAGGAGCAGGCGGTCAGCATATTAATAAAACAAGTTCAGCAATTCGTATTGTTCATATTCCGACCAATCTTGTGGTGACCTGCCAATCGGAACGTTCGCAATTTCAAAATCGAGATACGGCGATGCGCATGTTAAAATCCAAATTATTAGCAATCAAAGAAAAAGAAGAACGCGAAAAAATGGCGAATATCAAAGGAACTGAAATGGATATTGGCTGGCGGAAGTCAAATTCGTTCCTATGTTTTTTGTCCCTATACTTTGGTAAAAGACCATAGAACAAATTATGAAGTAGGAAATGTACGGATCTGTAATGGATGGAAATTTGAATGATTTTATGCGCGAATATTTAAAATTTATCACAAAAAATGAGATTTCCTAAACAACTTGGACTTGACTTTCATATACTATAAGAAGAACGAATAAAATTGTTCTAAAATGGAGAAAAGCAGACTTTTAAAATTAGAAATCTGTTGTAAGATTAATAAAAAGAAGGTACAAATTATGGGATTAATTGTACAAAAATTTGGCGGAAGTTCTGTCGCAAATGTTGAAAAATTAGAGTTAGTATGTGGGCATATTATAAAAGAAGTGGAAAACGAAAATCAAGTTGTTGTCGTCGTATCTGCTCAAGGGAAAACAACGGATCGATTAATTGCAGAAGAATTGGAAATAACCAAAAATCCTGTAAAAAGAGAACACGACGTTTTAGTATCCACTGGTGAACAAATCACCATTTCAAAATTAGCTATGATGCTTAATAAATTAGGACATAAAGCAGTTTCTTTAACGGGTTGGCAAGTTCCGATTATAACCAATAGTGAGCATTCGAATAGTCGAATTCGTTATATTGACAATCATAAAATTTTAGAATATTTAACAGCTGGTAATATTGTAATTGTAGCAGGATTTCAAGGAATGGATGAAAATGGAGATATTACAACTTTTGGACGTGGCGGTTCGGATACAACGGCAGTAGCTTTGGCGGCTTCCTTGCAAGCGATGCGATGCGACATTTTTACGGATGTGGATGGTGTTTATACTTCCGATCCTCGCATTGTTGACCATGTGATAAAGCTAGATACCGTTTCATATGATGAAATGTTGGAATTATCAAGTATGGGAGCAAAAGTTTTGCATAATCGTTGCGTGGAAATTGGGAAGAAGTACAGCGTTCCGATCTATGTCAAGTCCACATTTGAAAAAGAAAGCATTGGTACATTAGTAGCTGCTAGAGAACCTTTTGAGGATTTGGTGATTAGTGGTGTTACAAAAGATGATTATATTTCAAGAATTACAGTGATTGGGCTAGAAAATAAAATTGGTAGAACCTATCAATTGTTTAAATTACTGTCGGAAAATTTGATTAATGTAGATATTATTGTGCAATCGTTTGGAGAGCATATTACGAAGGATATTGCTTTTACGGTAAAAATGAATGATTTACAAAAAACGTTAACTATTCTTGAGGAAAATAAGGAAAATCTAAAGTTGGATCAAGTGTTACATTGTGAAAATCTTTCAAAAGTATCAGTAATTGGAGTTGGAATAGCCAACAAGCCAAGTGTTGCAAGTCATATGTTTGAGGCTTTATATGAAAATAATATTAATATGCATATGGTTACGACTTCAGAGATTAAAATTTCTGTTTTAGTAAGTAGCAATGAAGCAGATTTGGCAGTACGTGCCATTCATGATAAGTTTTTTGAAAAAGAATAGGATAAAAGGGCGGGCAATTAAGCTCGTCCTAAAATTATTCTAGCGAAAAATGTCGAATAAAAAAATAAATTTGTCTTGTAATCAGGTCATAAATATGTTAAAATTTGATTACTAAATAAAAAATGGAGGTGAGAATATGGAAGAAAAAATATTGGTTATATTGACTGAAATGAAGCTGGAATTGACTCATATGAAACAAGAAATGACTGGTATAAAACAGGAAATGAGTGAACTAAAACAAGAAGTAGCTGAAAGATTTGATGAAACTGATAGGAAATTTGAGCATGTTTATACAGAAATGAGCAATTTTAAAAAAGAAATATTAGATCGACAATTTGTTTTCGAAGATGAATATGGCAAAAAAATCGATGCTATTTTTGAATATGTTCAATTTCATCAAAAAGTTAATTTGCAAAGATTTGATAAAATGAATGAATTAGAAGAAAGAGTTTCCGTTTTAGAACAAACCAAAATATAATTTTCCTTCTGAAAATTATAAAAATATCCATAAAATAGAGAGTGTACACATTATTTTTGAAAAAAAGTAATCTGTATGCTTTCTATTTATTTAAAAAGTTTGGCTTTTTAGTTCTAAAATCTTGAAAAAACGCATATATATCTTTTAGAAGGTTAATTTTAGGAGGAAACTATGATAGAAGAAACAAAAAAGATAACAAATGTAATTCAAAATATTTTTTTAGAAAATCGTGAAAAACTAAATGTTTCAGGAGTATTAGATGTTTTAAGTTTTGATGACCAAATTATAATTGTGGAAACAGAACTTGGCTTACTTACCATAAAAGGTGAAAATTTGAAAATTAATAAACTCAATATTGATACATCTGAAGTAACACTAGATGGGATGATTTCAAGTCTTTCCTATTCAAACTCGGATTCGATTAAGAAAAATGCATCTCGGATTCATTGGAAAAATTTTTAAATAGGTGATAGAAATGTACACACTTTCGCAAGGACAAATTTTTATCGTATTTTTGATTATAGGATTATGTTTAGGATTATTTTTTGATGTTTTTAGGGCTCTTAGAAAAACATTTAAAACAACAGATTTTGTAACCTATATTGAAGATGTTACATTTATGGCAATTGCTCGGAATTTTAATAGTAAACACTTTGATTTTAGTAAATAATGGCCAAATTCGTTTTTATATATTATTAGCAATTTTATTTGGGATTTCTTTTTATTTTTTAACCATTGGTAAAATTTGTTTTCTAATTTTTCAAATGTTTATGAAATTCTGCAAAAAAATTCTATTTTTCCCAATTTTCTACAAAAATAAATGGAAAAAAAAGAAGGATTATAGTTAATTTTGTAGTATAATAAAGTATATATTTTAATTATTGGAGTTTACAAATGACGAACTTTCTAAAATCACGTAATTTATATAAGTTAATTGTATTTATTTTTTTGATAATTTCAATTGTAAAAATAAAAAATCAATTCGTTACTTTACAATCTTATAATAGTGAAATAGCAATTTTGAAAGAAAAAAAAGCAGTTTTAGAAGAACAAATCAATACAACAGATGTAAATTCTAGTAATTCGAGAAAAGAAAATGAAGATATCGCAAGAAAAGACTTAAAAATGTATTATCCAAATGAAACACCATATAAGGGATATTAAATATATATTTTTTCTGTTAGTTCTTTTCTGAACAAAAAATTTCAATTTACTAAATTTAATATGTAATAGTAGAAAAAATAAGGGGGATTTTCTATGGAATTAGAATCTTTATCATTAAGCGATTTAAAAGATCTCGCAAAAATGAAAGGAATACAGAATACTTCTAAATTAAAGAAAAGTGAACTAATTGAGAAAATTTTAGAAATTTCCTCAGAAAAGACTTCTGAAAATTATAAAGAAGTAGAAGACAATCTTTCTGATAATACATATTCTGTTTCAACAGAAGGTGATGAAATTACAGAAGGAGTTTTAGAATTATTACCAGATGGATATGGTTTCTTACGTGGAGACAATTATTTGCCAAGTCAAAAAGATGTTTATATCTCTCCAATTCAAATAAGAAGATTTAAGTTAGATACAGGGGATCGTATAAAAGGGATAAAAAGAATTCCAAAAGAAGGAGAAAAATTCCCAGCTTTAATTTACGTTGGTGAAGTTAATGGCGAAACACCAGACAAAGCAATGAAAAGAAAAAAATTTGATGATTTAATTCCGATTTACCCAAATAAAAAATTGAAATTAGAAGCGAATCCAGAAGAATATACAATGCGTTTAATGGATTTACTTTCTCCGATTGGAAAAGGGCAAAGAGGCATGATTGTTGCTCCTCCAAAAGCAGGAAAGACAACCATATTAAAGAAGATTGCCAACAGTATTACGACCAATAATCCAGAAGTTGAATTAATTGTATTATTAATTGATGAAAGACCTGAAGAAGTAACAGATATGAAACGTTCCATCAAAGGAGAAGTAATTTATTCAACATTTGATGAGCAACCAGAACATCACGTAAAAGTAGCTGAAATGGTTATTGAACGTGCTAAAAGATTAACGGAACAAAATAAAGATGTGGTTGTATTATTAGATAGTATTACAAGACTTGCACGTGCTTATAACTTGGTAATTCCATCTTCTGGAAAAACATTGTCAGGTGGATTTGATCCAAGTGCTTTGCACAAACCAAAACGTTTTTTTGGTGCGGCAAGAAATACTGAAGATGCAGGAAGTTTAACAGTTTTAGCATCTGCTTTAGTGGAAACAGGAAGTAGAATGGATGAAGTAATTTTTGAAGAATTTAAAGGTACTGGAAATATGGAAGTTACTTTGGATAGAAATCTATCAGAAAAACGCATTTTTCCTGCTATTGATATTAATAAATCAGGAACAAGAAGAGAAGATTTATTACTTACTGAAGAGGAGATGACTTCTATTTATACGATTCGTAAAGCAATGAATAATTTATCTACTGCTGATATGACAGAACGTTTGCTAGATCACATGTCAAAAACTAAGAACAATAAAGAGTTTTTGGAAGTTATGAAAAAGAGTTTGATCAGTCAATAAATATAAAAAACGGAATTATCCGTTTTTTATATTTATTATAATTACAATGATTTTTAAATAAGTATTGACTTTTAAAAAAATATGGTATATAAAAATAGATAAGCAAAAGAAGTCTATTGATTTTATTAGATTTTAGTTAGGGTAGACAGCATCTACCTATATATAAGTTATAGATAACATTGCACAAAATAAAAGTTTTGCGCAAATAAGAATAGGATCGTCTGAAAACTGCAAAATACCATTAAATATTTTAGCTTAATTATTTTTAGCCAACATCCTTTATTACTTTTTTATAAAAATGCCTTAAAAACGATTCTCGTGCGTCATTATTTTTAGAAAGGAGTTTTTTATGATTTCAAGAGAAAATAATCCCGAATTTGTAAATGATTTTCTTGATTACTCAGCAACTATTCTTAATAAATCACCCAATACAATTAAGGAATATAATTATGATATTGCTCATTTTTTAAAATTTATCAAATATAAATTTAATTTAGACCATATAAAATCAGAAGAATTCATAAAAGAGATAATAATAAATGATATGAAATTAGATACCATTTCAAACATTACTTTACAAGATATTCATGCTTTTTTAGCTTATTTAAAAACTTGTTACAATAGCAAACCTGCAACACTTGCTCGTAAAACAGCCAGCATTCGTATTTTTTTCAATTATTTATGCAATAAAACAAAACGAATTCCTAATAATCCTGCAACTGATTTGGAAAGTCCCAAACTTGGTAAACGTTTGCCTAAATATTTAAGCTTGGATGAAAGTAGAAAATTATTAGAAGTCACTAAAACTCCAGTTGCTAAAACACATGGTAATCACGACAATTCTATAAGAGATTTTGCTATTATAACCTTATTTTTAAATTGTGGTATGCGTTTATCAGAATTAACTGGTATTAATATCAATGATATTGATTTTGAAAATAATAAATTAACTGTCATCGGAAAAGGTGACAAAGAACGCACAATTTATTTAAACAAAGCTTGTATCAAAGCTATTCATCAATATTTAAAAATTCGTCCTCATGAAGGTATCAAATTTGATTCTCGCAATGCTTTATTTTTAAGCGAACAGCGAAAACGAATCAGTAATCGAACGGTTCAATATATTGTAAAACAAGAATTTCGTATGGCTGGCATTGATTCAAATAAATACTCTGTCCATAAATTAAGGCATACTGCAGCAACTCTTATGTACAAGTATGGACAAGTCGATATTCGTGCCTTACAAGAAGTTTTAGGCCATGAAAGTATTGCTACCACCCAAATTTATACCCATGTTGATGATGAACAAGTACGAAATGCCATTGAAAGTAACCCATTGGCAAATGAGTAAAAAAATCAAGCCCAGAAGTTATTTTATTAACTTCTGGGCTTTTGGAGGAAATTTAATCATCATCTGTCGTTCTTAAGTAG
>CANBLA010000055.1 GCA_947369305.1 uncultured Clostridia bacterium | reverse complement strand
GGAAAAAGAAGAAAAGAAAGATATTTTATTTGGAATTTTGGAAAATAATGAGATTAATGAGTTGTATGGTCGTCATCTGTCACAGGTTGAGCAAATTGAAATGATGGATTTGATGATTGAATCTGGAAAAATAAAGGTCTTAAAAAGTGTAATTGATATGTTATCTTCAAAGAAACAGCTGACATATATCGAAGGTTTATGTTTGGCAGATTTAAAAAACAAAATATCATAGTATTTTGAAGCCTCCTATTGTTTATTGAATAAAACAATGGGGGGCTTCAAGCCGTAAAGTTGACAGCGCAAAGAAAACATAGTATAATGACATCAATTAAACCGCATAAGTGGTATATAGAAAAAGGAGGAAAAACATTGTTTTTAAAGAAAAAGCAACCAGAAAAACGGCAGAAAACTTTTGAGGAAATGTTAAATTCAGAGTTATTGGAGGTTATTTTCTCAAATCCAAAAAGCATTTTAGAAATTCCAGAAAAAAGATTAATCCGATATTTTGAGGAAGAATTGGATGTAGGAAATTTGCTGGAATTATTTCAGAAATTGGATTTTGAAAAACAAAAGTATTTTTTGAAACGGATCAGCGATAAGAAAATGAAATATATGATAAAATTTGCTGTTAAATTTCATAATGTTTCATTTTGGGAAGAATTTAGGAATTTTTTATTTAAATTAAAGATGGATAAGAATAAAGCGGTATTCCGAAAACTGAGCAATTTAATGTCGAATGGTGATGAAGAAGTGATTTCCATTTTTTTTGATATCTTTTATGAAATGGAAGAAGAAGAATTTTTGGAGTTTTACAAGAATTCTTCTAAAATTGTAAGAATTGAAATTTTAGAAAAAATTTTTGCGAATTCTTCTAATGTAGTCATAAATTGTTTACTACAATCGCATGCCCGATTCGCGCTTGAGGAATTGAGAAAAGAAATTTCATTTACAGAACAATTGTATTTATTCTATTTTAATAAGGAATAATATTAAGAAGACCTGTTATTTATACTGGAATAATGGGTTTTCTTTTTCTTTATAAATTTTGCTTGATTTTTTGGAAATAATATAGTAAAATAGAATTAATTATTTATTAGAATAGTAGCTTGTGCAAAGTTTGAATTGGATAGTAAATTTTGCAGAGGTTACCTTTCAAATAAATAATGAAAATTTTTTATTTAGGAGGTAAATATATGGAAACGAAAACATATAGTATGGATTTGGCTGGAAGAAAACTGACGATTGAAACAGGAAAATACTGTGGTTTGGCAAATGGAAGTGTAACGGTTCGCTACGGTGATACAGTTGTATTAGTAAATGTAACAGCTTCTAAAGAACCAAAGGAAGGAATTGATTTTTTCCCACTTTCTGTAGATTATGAAGAAAGATTGTATGCAGTAGGAAAAATTCCTGGGAGTTTTCAAAAAAGAGAAGGACGCCCTACTGAAAAAGCAATTTTAACATCTAGAGTGATTGACCGACCAATTCGTCCGTTATTCCCAAAGGATTTTAGAAATGATGTTGTGGTAAGTTGCTTAGTTTTGTCTGTTGACCAAGATTGTTCGCCTGAAATATGTGCTATGATTGGATCATCTGTTGCACTTTCCATTTCGGATATTCCATTTGGTGGACCAACAGGTTCTGTTGCAGTAGGTTATGTAAATGATGAAATTGTCATCAATCCAACCGAAAAACAAAGAGAAATTAGTAGATTAACATTAACTGTTGCGGGAACGATGGACAAGATTGCTATGATTGAGGCTGGTGCAGACGAAATTCCAGATGAGACGATGTTAGAGGCTATAAAAAAGGCGCATATTGAAATCAAAAAAATATGTGAATTCATTTTAAAAATGAAAAACGAGATTGGAAAAACAAAATTTGAATATACCCATTTTACAGTTGACGAGGAAATTTACAAAATCATTAGTGATGAATTTGGTAGTCGTATGAAAACAGACGTTCAAACAGCTGATAAACCAGAAAGAGATGCTAAAATTGACCAATTTACGACAGATGTACAAAACTGGTATGCTGAAAAATTTGGTGAAGAAAAGGCAGAAGAAGATAAAAAAGCGATTAGTGATGCAATTTACAAATTAGAGAAAAAGACAGTTCGAAAATTAATTTTAGAAGAACAAAAAAGAGTAGATGGAAGAGGAATTTACGATATTCGTCCACTTTCTTGTGAAGTAGGAATTCTTCCAAGAACGCATGGTAGTGCCGTTTTTTCACGTGGTAGAACGCAAGTCATGTCAATTGTGACTTTGGGAACAGCAAGTGAAGAACAAACTCTAGATGGATTAGATAATGAAGATTCAAAACGTTATATTCATCATTATAATTTCCCTGGTTATAGTGTTGGTGAAGCAAAGGCTTCTCGTGGACCGGGACGTCGTGAAATTGGACATGGTGCGTTGGCTGAAAGGGCACTTTTGCCAGTTATTCCAAGTAAGGAAATTTTTCCTTATACCATTCGAGTTGTATCAGAAATTTTAAGTTCCAATGGTTCGACTTCACAAGGAAGCATTTGTGGTTCTACTTTGGCTCTTATGGATGCTGGTGTTCCAATTAAAAAGCCAGTTGCAGGAATTTCAACAGGACTTATCACGGATGAAGAAAATCCAGATAATTATGTTGTGATTACCGATATTCAAGGAATTGAAGATTTCTTTGGTGATATGGATTTCAAAGTTGGTGGAACAAAAGACGGAATTACAGCCATCCAAGTAGATATTAAAGTAGATGGTTTATCCTATGAAGTCATTGAAGAAGCTTTTAGTAGAACGAAAAAGGCACGTGCTTATATTTTAGATGAAATTATGCTAAAACAAATTGAAAAACCACGTGAGCAAATTTCGGAATATGCACCGAGAATTATTCATATGGCAATTGATCCAGAAAAAATTCGTGATGTTATTGGTACTGGTGGAAAAGTGATTAATAAAATCATTGAAGAAACAGGGGTTAAAATTGATATTGAAGAAGATGGAAGAATTTTCATTTATTCCAATTCAAATGAAGATGCAGAAGCTGCACAAATTATGATTGAGGAAATTACACGAGAAATTGAAAAAGATGGAATTTATACAGGAAAAGTTGTCAGAATTGCGACATTTGGTGCATTTATTGACTTGGGAGGCGGAAAAGAAGGGTTGCTTCATATATCCAAAATTGCCAAAGAACGCATTAATAAAGTAGAAGATGTGTTAAGACTTGGTGATGAAGTGACGGTTAAAGTCATTGAAATTGATGAACAAGGAAGAATTAATTTGAGTAAGAAGGATTTGTATGAGTAGAATTGACAAAATCAAAATTTAAATTGTATAAAAGAAGAAATTAGGGAGAAGACAGTTCCCTAATTTTTTTATAAAAATTTAAATATTTTTTATAAATTTTCTACTAATTTTTAAATAAATTCATATACTAATTTTAAAGGAACGAAAATAAATTTTGTAAAAAAATGTTAAAACTACTTGATATTTTATTAAAAGATTGTTATAATTAATTTTGAGGATATATTTTTGTGATAAAAGGAGAAAAAATGAAGTATTTGTACCTATTACAACAAGCTTTAATTTGGATGATAACAGTTTATTGGTTATACCAAATTGTAATAAGTTTTTGTGCATTAATTAAATTAAAAGATAAAAAAATGATTGTCAATAAAACTCATAAATTTATGGCTATTATTCCAGCACATAATGAAGAAACAGTCATAGCAAATTTGGTAGAAAGTCTAAAAAGGCAAGATTATCCGAAACATTTATACGATATTTATGTGATTGCAGATAACTGTACTGATAATACGGCAAACGTTGCAAAAGAAGCAGGAGCCATTGTTTTAAAAAGGTTTGATGAAGCACATAAAACAAAGGGATTTGCTTTAAATTGGTTTTTGCAACAAAAAATTAAAGAAGATGCAGATTATGATGCTTTTTGTGTGTTTGATGCAGATAATATTGTCGATAAAAATTTCTTGAAAAGTATGAATAAAAAATTGTGCCAAGGGGAAGATGTTGTGCAAGGTTATCGAGACATTAAAAATCCAAAAGATTCTTGGATTGCATCTGGATATGCTATTTTTTACTGGATGATGAATAAATTTTATCATTTAGCAAGATATAATTTAGGATTGTCTCCCTTAATCAATGGAACGGGGTTCATGGTTCGTTTTGATGTGGTAAAACCCGATGGTTGGAATACCATCACTTTAACAGAAGATATTGAGTTTTCATTAATGAATATTGCAAAAGGCAAAAAATTAGGTTGGGCAACAGATGCCATTGTATTTGATGAGCAACCAGTTCATTTTGCACAAAGCTGGTCACAACGTTCTCGCTGGACAGTTGGGCATTTGCAATGTATGAAACACTACACGAAAGATTTGGCAAATGGTGTTAAGAAAAATAAGACCTTAATGAATTTTGATGGATTATTATATATGTTTGGAATTCCAATGATGATTTTGACTTTTTTATTGCTAGGTGTAAATACATTGATGTATGTTGGTAGTGAAATGGAATTCGCAGATTTAATTTGGAATTATGTGAGATTTTTAATTGCAACGTTTTTACTACCAATTGGAACGGCAGCAATTGTAATGGTTTTAGATAAAAGAGATATAAAATCAATGGCTTGGGGATTGTTGTGTTATCCATTATTTATGGGATCTTGGATTTTGATTAATATCAAATGTTTGATTAAACCAAATACTAAATGGGAGAAAATTGAGCATGTTAGAGATGTTAAGATAAATGAAGTGGCGTAAAAAATAGATCATTTTAGAAATTTTAATCTTCTTTCTTTGTGGTAGATTCCATAAAGAAAGAAGATTTTTTGATAGAAAATCTTACTTTTGATTTCAACTTAAAGGGTTGTTTGACTAAATAAATTTCAATAATCTAACAAGTTTTACTTGAAACTCAATTTTTTTTATGATACAATACTACTGTCTAAGTTTTAGGCAAATCAAAAATTACAAGGAGGTAAATATGATTTATTCAGAAGAAGTAGAACATATGTGTAAGGTTGCAAAAGGTGCAAAACACGACCCAGCGCCAATTCCAGAAGAAGGAAAATGGGTAAAAGCCAAAGAAATCAAAGATATTTCTGGTTTGACTCATGGTATTGGTTGGTGTGCGCCTCAACAAGGAGCTTGCAAACTTACATTAAATATTAAAGAAGGAATAATACAAGAAGCATTAGTTGAAACAATTGGCTGTTCAGGAATGACCCATTCAGCAGCCATGGCAGGAGAAATATTAGTTGGAAAAACAATTTTAGAAGCCTTGAATACAGATTTGGTTTGCGATGCCATTAATACAGCTATGAGAGAATTATTTTTGCAAATTGTTTATGGTAGAAGCCAATCTGCTTTCTCAGAAGGAGGACTTCCAGTAGGAGCAGGTTTGGAAGACTTAGGAAAAGGACATAGAAGTCAAGTTGGAACCATTTATTCAACCAATGTAAAAGGTCCAAGATATTTGGAATTAGCAGAAGGTTACATAACAGAAATTGGTCTAGATAAAAATGATGAAATTATTGGATATAAATATGTTAATTTAGGAAAAATGATGGAAAATATCAAAAAAGGAATTGAGCCAATGGAAGCAATTGAGAAGGCTTCTGGGCAATATGGTAGATTTGATGAAGCAGTTAAGAAAATCGATCCAAGAAAAGAATAATATTTAAATTAACAAAAATCAAAAATTAGGAGGAAATAAAAATGGCTTTATTTGAAAGTTATGAAAGAAGAATTGACCAAATCAATCAAGTTTTAAACGACAATGGCATTTCTTCTTTAGAAGAAGCAAAGAAAATTTGCGAAGATAAAGGACTAAATGTGGCCGAAATGGTAAGAAATATTCAACCAATTTGTTTTGACAATGCATGTTGGGCCTATACAGTTGGAGCAGCGATTGCAATCAAAAGAGGAGTAAAAACAGCATCAGAAGTTGCAAAATGCATTGGGGAAGGTTTGCAAAGCTTTTGTATTCCAGGCTCTGTTGCTGATGACAGAAAAGTTGGTTTAGGACATGGAAATTTAGGAGCAATGCTTTTATCCGAAGAAACGGATTGTTTTGCTTTCTTGGCAGGACATGAAAGTTTTGCAGCAGCAGAAGGTGCCATTGGTATTGCGAACAATGCCAATAAAGCAAGAAAAAAACCATTAAGAGTTATCCTAAATGGATTAGGAAAAGATGCCTCTCAAGTGATTTCAAGAATTAATGGTTTCACCCATGTAGAAACAGAATTTGATTTCTTTACAGGAAAATTAAAAATCGTTAAAGAGACACCTTATTCCGATGGACCAAGAGCAAAAGTAAAATGTTATGGAGCAGACGAAGTAAGAGAAGGTGTTGCTATCATGCATCATGAAAAAGTTGATGTTTCAATCACAGGAAATTCTACAAACCCAACCAGATTCCAACATCCTGTTGCAGGAACCTACAAAAAGGAATGTATCGAACAAGGTAAAAAATACTTCTCAGTAGCATCAGGTGGTGGAACAGGAAGAACTCTTCATCCAGATAACAAGATCGGAAGAGCACACGTCTGAACTCCAGTCACTGGCACCTATCT
>CANBLA010000054.1 GCA_947369305.1 uncultured Clostridia bacterium | reverse complement strand
TTATGGAGATCATATTTATATTATCGTTGCAAATGGAGAATATGTTGAATTTGCTGTAACGACATTAGCACCAAGTGAAGGGCTAGCAGGTTACACGTATCAAGGTGACGAATCTGACTTTGTAGCACAATCAGGAAAATTATACAATCCAAATGGAATTTATAAAAGTAAGCCATACATTAAAAAACAAACACCAGCACCAACAGCAACACTTTCAGTTGGACCAACTTATCATGTAGATGTTACTTATGATGATGATTTAATATTAGCAGAAGGAGCAACAGAAGTAGGTTATACATTAGATTCAACAGGACCAACAGGAGCAGATGAGGCAGAAATAACCAATTTTGTATTTGACGGAAAAAATCGAGTAACATTTGATTTAAAATTCAGTAAAATGTGGGCTGACGATGGAGCAACGTACCATATTTATTTAACAGGTCTAGTCGGAAAAAATAGTGGAAAAGCACCAATGGAAATAAGCTATGGAGCAATTAATACAATAGCATGTTCATTCAGTATGAATAAAGCAAAAAATTGGGAAGTATTTGCTAGACCAACACTTCTTGAAAATCAAGACCTTTCAATGAATGGATGGCAAACAAGTGATGGGGAAGACGTTTCTGATAAATTAAAAAGTAGAATTGCTTTAGTAACAACAAGAACCACAAAAACTGAAAGAGAAACAATGAATAACTTAATGGAAAACGAATTAGGTAGTCAAGAATTAGTAACAAGTGAAACCTATAATATTTCATTAAATGTATGTAAAAAATACGTTGTAAAAACTGGTCATAGACTAAGATTATCTTTAGGATTTCCAGCAGGATATGGTCCAGAAGACGCAGGTGTTACTTTTAAAGCATATCACTTTAAAAGAGACAATGCCGGTAATGTAACAGGTGTTGAAGAGATTCCTTGTGTTGTAACACCATATGGATTAATTATAACTTGTGATTCATTTAGTCCATTTGCTGTTGCAGTTGTTGAAAATGACGGAACTGTGCCACAAAATAAGGCAATTGTAGTATCAGCTACAGAAGGTGGTAATATTGAAGGAGCAAATAGAGCAGAAGGAAATATTATTACTTTGGCTGAAAATGAGTCAGCAAATCTTAAAATACTTCCAGATGAGGGATATGAAATTGAGACAATAACCGTTTGTGGAAATACAACTGAAATAACTAATAAAGATACAATGGACATTACAGTAAATTACAATGATGTAAAAGACGGAAATTGTATTGTTGAAGCTAAATTTGTTGCAAAAACAGTTACGCAAAGAGAAGAAGAAAGAGGAGAGATCCTTGTTGCACCAAAAGCTGTTCCAGCAGAAATCACAATTCCAGAAGAAACTTCTGTAAAAGTTGGTCAAACAATCACACTTAATCCGACAGTAACAGAAACACAAGGTATTCAGACCTATCAATGGTATAAAAATGAGGTAAAATTAGAAGGAAAAACGAATAAAATACTAGAAATTGTAAATAGTACAAAAGAAGATAGTGGAAATTATACCTTAAAAGTTACAACAACAGTAGAAACAGCAAGTGAAGAGGTAACAAGTAAGGCTTGCAAAGTAAACGTTTCAGAAACTCCAGTATTTGGAACTACAATTACAAAAACATCTTCTGAGGAAAATTTAGAAACAGGAAGCGAATTTGAAATAACATTTGGTATTCACAGCTTGGATACAATTGAAAATGGATTAGTTATTTTAAGTGGACAATTAGAATATGATAAAAACATTTTAGAAAAAATCAGTTTGGAAGGGCAAAATGGCTGGGATATTTCTTTGAATGAAGATAATTTAAAATTCATAGCAGATAATAAAGAGCATAATTATGTAACAGAGGCTGGAGATTTTCTAAAAATGAAATTCAGAGTAAAAGATACTGTTACAGATCCAGTAAAAACATTGATCGCAGTAAAAAATATAATGGCAAGTAATGCAGATATAGAAATTGCCACAGATGATGCTCAAATAGAGATTGAGATAAAACAAAGACCAGATGGAATCACTTCTGAAAAATATGTAATAGAAGAAGATGCAATTTCAAGAATTGCTCCAAACACAACAGTAAGTATTTTTAAAAACAATGTTCAAACATATCAAGAAATGGTATTTACAGATAAAGATGGAAATGTTTTAACAGATGATTCAATAATTGGAACAGGTATGAAGTTACAAGTAGGAAAAACATTACAATTTACTTTAATTGTAACAGGAGATATTGATGGAAATGGTGAAATTACAATAACCGATCTTTCTCAATTAAAGTTACATCAAATAGAAAAAACCTTATTAACAGGAGCCAAATTAAAAGCTGCTGATATTGATGGAAATGGTGAAATCACAATAACCGATTTAGCACAACTAAAATTAGTGTTAATAGGAATTAAAGAGATACAATAAAAACAAAAGGAGAGATTATGAAAAAAATAATAAAGATAAGTTTAATTTTATTGGCGATACTATGTATCATGACAAATGTATATGCCTATTCATGTAACATGGCTTTACAAACAGCCAAAGATGAATTTAAGAAAAATGAAGAAGTCGTTGTAAATGCTAAAATAACAAGTATTGATGCAAAAGATGGAATAATAGGTTTAAAAGCTACATTAGAATACGACAAAAACAGTTTGTCATTTGTAGGAATGACGGGTGAAAATGGATGGTCAAATCCTAGTTATAATGAAGCAAACGGAGTATTTGTAATGGATAGAAATAACTTGGTAAATACTTCTGAAACGATATTGAAAATTACATTTAAAGTGAAAGAACAGAGTGCACAAAATGCTACAATAACATTAAAAGATATTACAGTTTCAGGAGGAGAAGATACAGGAGATATTCATGTAGCAAATATGACTAAGACAATTACAATTAAAAATGGAAGTTCAACAACGAATCCAGATGTTAACACAAATACTAACACTAACACAAACAATAATACTGCAAATAACAGTAATACAAACACTAATACCAATCAGAACACAAATAATAATGGAAGTGGTGTTTCTAATCAAAATACAAATGGGAATGGTAACATGAATGGAAATCAAAGCATAGTAGCAAATACTACCAATAATAACCAAAATAATTCCATGAAAACTGGAATTTTACCAAAGACAGGAGCTACAAATATCATTTTGGTTGCATTAGGAGTTGTAGTGCTTGTGGCAGTAATCTCTTATATTAAAATGAAAATCATTGACAAAAAAATGGGTTCTAAATAAAATTTTTGAAAAAATATAATAATCAGAAGTTAGTATGAAACTAATTTCTGATTATTTTTTAATATTGCATCTTTAAAAATTTAGTGTTATAATGCATTTGTAAATTTATAGTGGTGGTCAGCACTAATTAGTTATAGTTAGAAAAAATTTTTTCTGAAAGGAGTAAAAAATGAACCCAAAAGGATTAAAAAGTATTCGGAAGAAATTAGAGAAAAAAGCTAAAAAACCAATTCAAAAAAAGAATTGGAAAGTAGTAAAAAGATTATTTAGGAAAAAAGGAAATGGAATTTATTCCAATATTCTAAAATGTTCTTCTGATAAAGGAGAAATTGTTGCAAGATTAGTAAAAGCCTGTAAAATCACTTCTCTTATCCATGTAATTCAAGAGGGAGAAGTTAGCTATGCGCAAGAAATAGATGAAAATCGAGAGGCTATATTATTGATTGCTGGTAATCTAAAAAATATGGGGAACAATGATAGTTACTGGGAAATATACTTATATCAGCCCTAAAAATGCGAAACTGACCAAAATTTAAGCGTTTTTATAACACGGAAATCCAATCTATTCCGTGTTATTTTTGTCAAGTATTTAGAAAAATATCTAAATACTATTGACAATCGAAACCAAAAATGCTATAATCTATTTAGAAATATTTCTAAATACTAAACAAGGAAGTGATAAAATGGGAATGTCAGAAACCCTAAAAGCAATCTCTGACCCAGTCAGAAGAGACATACTAGAAATGCTAAAACAAGAAAAAAAATCCGCTGGAGAAATCGCAGAAAAATTTAAGCTAACCAATGCCACCGTTTCCTATCATTTGTCACAACTCAAAAAAGCGGATTTAATACAAGAAAGTAGATACAAAAATTTCATCTACTATGAACTAAATACATCCGTATTTGAAGATGTATTAACATGGATTTATGGATTAGGAGGTACCAAACATGAAAAAAATAGATAAAAAAGTGTTAATTTTAACCTGTGCTGTAACACTACTTCCCATTTTATTTGGCATAGTATTTTACGAAAAATTACCCGAAAAAATGCCAATTCACTTTAACATCAACAATGAAGTAGACCGATATAGCACAAAAAATTTTGCCCTATTTGGCATACCAATTTTAGTGACAGGTTTGCAAATATTTTGTTGCCTAATAACAGATTGGAAAGGAAATTTAAACGAAAAAAAACCAAAATTTATTTCGATTGTCAAATGGATTATTCCGATTTTTAGTGTTATAATTTCTGTTATAACAATTGAGATTCCATTGGGAAGTGATGTTGATGTACGAAAAAGTATTCTGTTGGTTATGGGAATCTTATATCTTATCATGGGAAACTATATGCCAAAAATGAGTTATGAGCAAATGAAAGGAAAAATTCATCCCATGCCAAAAAGCGAAAAAGTCTATAAAAAGATGATACGATTGATGGGGTATACATTTGTAATATTTGGGTTTGCCATCTTAGGAAGTCTATTTTTTGAGCCGATTGTTTCTGTTTGTGTGATTGTGGGAATGATTGGTGTGTTGTTAGTAGAATCGGTTTTGATGGGAATAAAGAAATAGGAATTGACATTTTATATAAAATTATGAAAAAAATATAGGTATTAGGAAATTAACTCCAACATACCTATTTTTTTCTTGACAGACACCCCCCGGGGGTATATAATACAAATGAGGTAAAAAATATGGAAAATAATAAAAATATCGAAAATCCAATCAAACACACACACCGTAGTGACGAAACAAAAAAAGAACTAACCAAGCGCTTAAACGTCATAGAAGGGCAAATTCGAGGAATTAGCCAGATGATAGACGAAGATCGCTATTGCGATGACATCTTAAATCAAATTATAGCAGCAAGCAATGCACTTAGAAGTCTCGGCAATCAAGTATTAGAAAATCATTTAAAAACCTGCGTTACACATGACATACAAAGCGGAAAAACGGATATATTAGATGATGTAATGCAAGTCATTAAGAAACTACAATAGGAGGTTTTTATATGCAAAAAGTAAAATTTGCTATTCAAGGCATGACATGTAGCAGTTGTCAAGCCCATGTAGAAAAAGCAGTTCAAAAGTTAGCTGGAGTTCAAAAGGTAAACGTCAATTTACTTTCCAACGATATGACCGTAGAATACGATGAAAATATTTTGAACAATGACAAAATTATAAAAGCCGTCACAGATGCAGGATATGGAGCAAGCCTTAAAAATACTCAAATAAAAGATCACAACTCCAAAGAGAAGAAACTGGACAACAAAAATATCCTAAAATCTATGCAAAAAAGACTAATATTATCCCTTATTTTCTGGATTCCGCTCATGTATCTTGCCATGTATCATATGTTTTATGAATGGTTCGGTCTGCCAATTCCCAATTTTATAATTCAAACATTTCATGGAACAGAAAATGCGATTAGCTTTGGTTTTGCTCAATTTTTGCTCCTATTGCCAATTGTATATGTCAATCGAAATTATTTCCTTGTTGGCTTGAAAAGACTTGCCAAAAGAGCACCCAACATGGATTCTTTAATAGCTATTGGAAGTCTGGCTGCTATCCTATATGGAATTTATGCCATTTTTATGATTGGATATGGTTTGGGACATCGTCAAATCCAGCTAGTGGAGCAATTTTCAATGGATTTATACTTTGAATCAGCTGGAACCATTCTAACCTTAATAACAGTCGGTAAATATTTAGAAACAAAATCCAAAAATAAAACCAGTGATGCCATCAGTAAATTAATGAATTTAGCGCCTAAAACGGCGATTGTCCTACGAAATAATGAAGAAATTGAAATCGCAGTCGAAGAAATTTCGGTCGGAGACGTTTTAGTTATTAGACCTGGGGGGGGTATCCCAGTTGACGGAATTGTGGTAGAAGGAAGTTCGCTGGTTGACCAAGCAAGCATAACAGGAGAAAGTATGCCTGTTCAAAAAAGTGAGGGTGATACTGTTGTTTCAGGAACGATGAATCAAAATGGTTATTTTAAAATGCAAGCTACCAGAGTAGGAAAAGATACCACTCTTTCACAAATTATTCAATTGGTTGAAGAAGCGGGAAATTCCAAAGCTCCTATTGCGAGATTAGCCGACAAAGTAAGCGGAATTTTCGTGCCTTGTGTGATAACGATTGCACTTTTAGCAAGCATTTTTTGGATCTTACAGGGACAGAGTTTCGAATTTGCGCTAAGTATTGGAATTGCTGTTTTGGTGATTTCATGTCCGTGTGCATTAGGATTAGCGACTCCAGTTGCCATTATGGTTGGAACAGGGAAAGCTTCTGAAAATGGAATGTTAATAAAATCTGCAGAAAGCTTGGAATTACTGCATTTGGTAGATGCGGTCGTACTTGACAAAACAGGGACAATTACAAAGCGGAAAACCCAAAGTAATGGATAGAATTTTCAAAATAGAAGAAAATAAATTCTTGCAAATTGCGGGAA
>CANBLA010000053.1 GCA_947369305.1 uncultured Clostridia bacterium | reverse complement strand
TGTAAATGATACCGCAACAAAATCATAATCGTGTTCACAAGCAGTAATTAAATCATCAATGTCTTTTTGTTTTAAAGCTGGCAAACGGATGGCTGTTCCCGGTAAATTCATCGTTTTTCTACTTCCTAAACCATTTCCATGAACAACTGTACACTCAATATTTGTTCCATTAATGTTATCTACAACTAATTCAATCGCACCATCATCAATTAAAACTTTCGCACCAGCTTTTAAATCTTTATATAGATCTTTGTAAGATACTGAAACTCTGGTTTGATCTCCTACAATATCTTCCCCACATACAAGTGTAAACTTTTGTCCATCTTCTAATTTGATTTTTTCATTTTTTCCAGTTACTAGCATTCCGGTTCTAATTTCTGGACCTTGCATATCTAAAATCATAGGAATTGGCAAATCTAATTGTTTTCTTAAACGGATAATATCCTCTGTTTTTTCTTTTTGTTCATCATAACTTCCATGAGAATAATTGATTCTGCATACATTTAAACCTGCTGCAAATAATAGTTCTAGTTTTTTCTCACTAGCAGGACCTATTGTTCCTACGATTTTCGTTTTCTTTAAACTTTTCATTTTACAATCTCCTTTTCCTTTTCAAATCGATTACTAGTATATCATAATTTATAAGCAATATTCAAGTCTTTTTTTCAATTTATTTTCAAATTATAACATTCTCTTACATTTTATGCTATAAATAGAGTATTTTCTCCTTTTTTAAAAAATTGAATCTACATTTCTTAGAAAAATAATACCCTCAACAATATCCATAATAGAATAAATTAAGACAGCAATTCCAATTGCTATTCCAATTGTTTCAGCTTTCACCAAAACATATAATCCACAAATTAAAATTAATACTGCAATAATAAGTGCATACTTCCACTCGTTGATTCCTAAATTTTTTAGTTTTACTACTAACCCTAGTCTCATAAGTCCACTATAAATAATCCATATGCCAATAATAATTCGAAAAATTGTTGCAATTGTATTGCTATACCCAATCGTAATTATTCCTATGATAATCGCAAGTAATCCATAGATTATCTCATAATTATAAAAGTCATAGGTTCCTTTTGCCACAAAATAGCTAATTAATTTAACCACACCAAAAGTTATAAAAACTGCTCCTAAAGCATATGCAACAATTTTCATTGTTACCATTGGATTACAAATAATAATTACACCAATAATTGCCGTAACAACAGATGTTATAATAGATGTCCAACCTGTCTTTTTCAAAAAACTTTCCATTTTTACCCTCCTCTAGATTTACTTATTGATTGCATTATATACCAAAAAAAGTTTTTAATCAACATTTTTCTATGATTATTTCCAAAAAATATCCTCCATATTCGAAAGCAAAAAAGCCCCTTCTTTGATTAAATTATTCGTCCCAACCGAATTTTTCACAAAAATATTTCCGGGTACTGCAAAAACATCTTTTCCCTGCTCTAAAGCCCAATTTGCCGTTATCAAACTTCCACTTCTTTCCTTTGCCTCTACAATAATAACTTTATCCGAAAGTCCACTAATGATTCGATTTCTCGCTGGGAAATGTTGTTTTTCTGGTCTTGAACCAAAGCCATATTCTGACACAATCGCCCCTCCCTTTTCCAAAATTCTCTCAAACACCTTTGCATTTTGAAAAGGATAAATTTCTTCATCTGCCACAGAACTTCCTAAAACTGCTACTGTTTTTCCAATCTCAGAATCCAAAGCACCTAAATGCGCATATTTGTCAATTCCAAGCGCCAATCCACTAATAATATTAATATTTCGATTAGCCAAAGCCTTTGCAATCACTCTAGCCAATGTTTTTCCATTATTGGTTGCCATTCTACAACCAACTATTCCAACATTATCACCATCTAAAATCTCATGATTTCCACGTACATACAAAAAAGCTGGCTTATTCTCAATGTGATGCAATTTTTTAGGATATTCTTCACTGTTTATCGAAAACAATTCAATTTTTTTCTTTTTCATATATTCTAAATTTCGCTTCGCTTCCTCCAAATTTTTACTACTCAAAATCTGGTAAATCTCTTTTTCTTCCATTTTAAAATCCACCAAATTCGAAAATTCCAATTCCCAAATTTCTTTTGTTTCATATTTATTCAATAATTCTAGTTTCGTATGATTTTTAATATCCAAACTAGCAAACCATAAATCATATAATTCTTTCATATTTTCCTCCTTCTTTTTAAATAAAAAGAGCATATCTGTTTTAAGATATACCCCCAATTTATCTTTATTTATTTTGTATTTTTGTTGCTTTTACAACATTGGTTAGTAACATTGCAATTGTCATCGGACCAACTCCGCCGGGAACTGGTGTTATGTAGCTTGCTTTTTCGTTAACTGATTCAAAATCTACATCTCCCACAATACTTCCGTCTTCTAAACGATTAATTCCCACATCGATAACAACTGCCCCTTCTTTTATCATATCACTTGTTACAAAATGTGGTTTTCCAATTGCAGAAATAACAAGATCTGCCTTTTGTACAATTTCATGAATGTTTTGTGTTTTTGAATGGCAAACTGTAATAGTCGCATTTTTCGCCAATAAACATTGCACCATAGGCTTTCCAACAATATTGCTTCTTCCTAAAATTACTGCATTTTTGCCTTCTACTTCAATTTCATATTCTTCTAATAATTTCATCACTCCAAATGGTGTACACGAAATAAAACAATCTTCGCCAATAACAAGGTTTCCAACATTCATTGGATGAAATCCATCCACATCTTTTTCTGGCAAAATAGTTCGAAATGCTTTATTTATATCAATGTGTTTTGGTACTGGACTTTGTAACAAAATTCCATGAATGTTTTTGTCATTATTCAACTTTTGAATAAGTTCTAATAATTCTTGTTCAGTCGTCTCTTTACTTAGTAAAAATTCCTCAAATTCAATCCCCACTTTTCGACATGCTGAAGATTTATTTTTTACATAAACTTCTGAACTACTATTGTCTCCTACCATAACAACTGCCAATTTGGGATAAATTCCAGCTTGACTTAGTTCTTCTACTTCATGCTTTAAATTCATTCTAATTTTCTTTGCTAACTTTTTTCCTTCTAATATTTCTGCCATTTTTATTTCTTCCTTTACCTAAAATTTATATTTTACATATTGATATAGAATTCCACTTATTGTTAAAAAAATTACGCCATAAAAAAGAAAGTCTGCTATATTTTTACCAACTTCTGGTAAAACTCCAATTTCATTTAACATTTCGGCATATTCATTATCTACTTCGTCATTGCTCCCATCCATTTCTGTTGGAACAGGAGTTTGCATATCAGTTGCCTGCTCTGAAGTAGTATCTTCTTTTTCCTCTTCCACTTCTGGTTTGGTACTTCTTAAAATAGCAGCTTTGATATAAGCCTCTCTTCCATCATACTTGATTTTATACCAACCATTGCTATATTCTGCAATAACTGTTACTTCTGTTCCTACATCCAAACCGCCAACTCGATTGCTATCAACTGAATAACTTTCTCGTATGTTGCATCTTTCTTGAACATACATCGTTTCATTCTTTTTCGTTTCAGTTGGTTTTTCTTCTGGAATAATTTCTTGTTTTACTGTATTTTCAATGGTCGTATTTTCAAGTTGATTTTCTTGTGTTGCATAAACTTGAGATGTTAAAATTATCAGACTTATGAATAGAATTTCTATTCTTATTACCACTTTTTTCATCACTTTTTCTCCTTTTTTCACAAATTCAAAATTACTTGTCCATTTCCGCTTTGACAATCAATCTTTTGGTAGAATAATTTTCACAAGTAATTAATGTAATTTGCGTCTTTCCTTCTTCTTTTCGTAATAAATTCAAGTCAGTTGGCTCTACAGAAACCATTTCTGTGATTTTATATATCGTGGAATTCTCTTCTGCATCTATAATTTTAATTTCATCTCCCATGTCCATTTCATCTAGCTTTTTAAAAATATTATCATAGTTATGTCCTGCAATACAAAAGTTTCCTTCCTCATTCAAATCATTTCCATATAGTTTAATAACTCCTTTTTCCAATGCTTTCTCTTCTACCGTTTCTAAAATTGGTTGTTCCATTTCAATTTTTTCAATTACAATTTTGCCTAACACGTCATATTCAGCTAAATCAACCTCTTCTTCCTTAGCAGAAGTTGATTCTATTTTCGTCTCTTTCATCTTATGAACCATCGTATATATGCCAAATACAACTCCCACAATAACTGCCAAAATTATCACAACAAGCAGCAAATTTTTTACATAGCCAAAATCAAATTCTATTTCTTCATCAGACGAATGTTTACCACTTCCCATATCAACTCCTCCTTTATCTTACGAATAACAATATTAAAATAATAACACCAAATACCATTCGGTAAATTGCAAACCCTTTAAAACTACCTTTTTTCAAATATTCCAACAAAAATTTAATGACTACTATTCCCACAACAAAACTAGCTAACACACCTATCAAAAAAGCCAAACTAAACGAAAATGCATCTAGACTAAAAATAACTGCAGCCAAAATAATCGGTGTTGACAATAAAAAGGAGTATTTTGCCGCACTTTCCCTATCTATCCCCAAACTACGCGCCACAGTCATCGTAATACCTGAACGTGATACTCCGGGAAATGCTGCTGCAATCGCTTGTGAAATACCAATTAAAACAGCTTGTAATAAAGACATATTTTCATAACTTGTATCAGATTTTGCATTTTTATCTATGCTATATAATACGATTCCCATGACAATTAACGCAATCGCAATTGGGAACATACTCCCGCCAAATATCATACTAGATAGTTTATCAAGCACAAGACTCAAAATCCCTGCTGGAATTGTAGCAATAACCAAGTACCAAAACATTTTTCCTTCTACTGTCTTTTCTTTTTTGAAAACTTGATTAAATCCGCCTTTTATGAGTGCAATCCAATCTTTAATAAAAAATAGAGAAATTGCAAGCAAGGTTCCAAAATGCAAAGCAATATCAAATGATTCTGGAATTTCACTCCAATGAAAAATCCATGGAAATACAGCTAAATGAGCTGAACTTGAAATTGGTAATAATTCGGTTAAACCTTGAACAATTCCTAAAATAACTGCTTGAAATATTGTCATTTTTTGTATCCTTTCTTTGGTTAAATTCATATAATTTTCATGAGTTTACTACGTAATTTTCACAATAATGTGCTTATTTGTATTTATAAGATATGATATAACACATCTTTGATATATTCTGCTGCACTAATTGGTGCAACTTTTCCTGGCAATCCTAATGCCCAGATTGTTTTTATTTGCTTTGTTTTAGCATATTCAAAATCTATACCACCGGGCTTTGAGGCTAAATCAATAATAAGTACATCTTTTTTTAGCAGATCCAATTTTGTTTTATTCAAAATCTGAACAGGAATATTGTTAATAATAATGTCAAATTGTGGCAAACTTTTATCTAATTCTTCTAATTTGATTGGCGTATAACCATATGCCTTGATATAGGCTAAATCTTCACTTTTTCTGGCTTCACAAAATACATTAGCCCCTATTCCTTGTAACATTTTTGCAACAATTTTTCCAATCCTTCCAAATCCCATAACCAAAATATTAGAGCCTAAAAGTGTTTTAGGAAATTCCTCCATTGCAATTTGAATAGCGCCTTCTGCAGTTGCTATGGCATTTAAAATAGCATACTCTTCTATTTCTAGGAGATCATAACTTTGAATAGAAGGTTCCTTTTTTAATACTTCATTTAATCTTCCCGCAATTAATTTTTTCCCTTTTACACTTTTGGATAAATCTTCCAAAGTTACTTTTATGGCACTAAATGGTGATGTAACTGTTATACCGTCTTGTGATAACGGAATAGCGCTAATAACAAAATTTATATTTTGTGTTGCCTCTTGCAAATTCTTACAAATTTTAATATTTTCAAAATTGCATAACTCTTCCGCTTTTTCTAAAGCATAAGAATAAACTTTAAATCCATCTTGAGCGAGCATCTTAGCCAAATTTACAATTCTTAAATCTCCACCAATAATCGAAATTTTATTTTCCAAATTCTTCTTCCTTTCCATCTATTTTCTTTTTAAATATATGAAAACAAAGTATTTTTATGCTAGTTTGAGCCTAATTCTTTCTGATTTTCTTCTTTTTCGCGCTCTTTTTGCAATTTGGTATCTTCAAAAATTTTATTGACTTTTTCTTCTACTTTTTGTTTCACAAAACTTTCGTTCATATCTCTGACTAAACTATTGGTTGATTCTAGGTATTCTCTTGCCTGTTTTTCTAGTTTCAAAACCTTTTTTATTTCTTCTTTTTCTTCATCCCTTTGCGATGGTTCATTTTCCATTTTTACAGAAACTGTAATGTGTTCTTTAATTGAATCAAATACTTTTTCGTTGTTTGCCATTTCTAATAATTCTGGTTCAATTTCAATAGCCTTATTTAGAAAATGAAGCGCCATATCCTTTTCACCTTTTAAGACATAAATTTTAGCTAAGTGATAATATGCTTTTGATTCTAATTCACCATATAAACTACGTTCAAAATATTTTTCAGCAACATCTAAATCACCGCCAATAAAAGCAATTTGTCCTAAATTATAGTATGCTCCATATGCTTTATGATTAATTTCAGCAGCTTTTTCATACATTTCTTTGGCCATTTGAAATTCACTTAACATGGTATAGACAATTCCTAAACTGTAATATAAATCAAAATCTGTTGGTCTAAATTTTAGTGCTTCTTGATACACTCGCTCAGCCTCTTTAAAACGTGCTTGCTCACACAATAATTCACCTAATAAAATAGAACATTCATAAGAATCTGGCTTATTTCTCATCAAGTTTTCTA
>CANBLA010000052.1 GCA_947369305.1 uncultured Clostridia bacterium | reverse complement strand
AGCAGCTCCAAACATACCAAGCAGATTAATTAGCGGAAATGCAATCACTGTACCAATGGTTCCACCTCCAATATTCTTTGTTCCAAGTTCATAGGCCCTTTCTAACATATTACTAAATTCCATACTCATGTTTAGATTTCCCTTTGACACTTGAAAAATCGACATCATCGCTGCAATACAAGACAAAAAAACGATATATTGGCAGATTTTTGAAAACAAATAATCTCTATCGTTTTTTGCTAAAGAAATTGACATTCCAATAATCCCAAGCGGAATTACATATTTTATAATACCAATAATCCCACCTAAAACAGGACTTAAAATTTCTCCCATTGTACCAGTTTCAGCATAAATAAGAATCGTCAATAAAATTCCAATTACAAAACATCCAATTACAGCTAAATCAATGCTACTACTTTTCTTTTTTTTATTACGAGTGTTTGTTGTTTTTCTACGTTTTTTCCCCATTTATTACATCCTCCTAAAATTTATTCTGTAGGAAATTCCTACAGAATATTTGGTTTTATTTTAATTCTTTTCTGTTATTTTGTATTGTTTCTAAAGCAGTTTTGATACTTTCTTCTACGTTTCCTAAAGTTTCTCCAAGCTTAATCATATTTCCTTCAATATTTCCTAAAATCCCATCTACATAATTTGCTGCATCTTTGCTGTATTCACGGTACATTTCATTTGCTTCTGCAATGATTTCGTTTTTCTTAACATAGGCTTTTTTAGTAATCTCGTGTTCATCAATCATAGAAATAATTCTATTTTCTGCCTCTTTTACAATATCTTCTGCATCTTTTTGAGCTTCTGCAATAATTCTTTCTCGTTCCTCACGAATCCATTTTGCCTGTTTCAGCTCATCTGGTAAGTTTAAACGTATTTCCTTTATAATATCTAGTAATTCATTTTTCTCAACAATACATTTTTCTGTAAATGGTACTGTTTTTCCTTTTTCCAAAATATCTTCCAACGTTTCTAAAAGCGCAAAAATCTCCATTTTTAATTTTCCTTTCTTATCGCACAAATTCACTTAGAAAAGCGCTTGTAACTCTATGTTTTCTGTTTTAAAAAAACCAGTTCAACTCTGCCATATTTTCTTTCATCATAGATCTCAAACATGTTCAATTCATTTATATGACAAATAAATTCTTTTTTTCTATCTGTTTCTATCACGACAATTCCCTGCTGTTGTAATAATTCATATTCTGCTATTTTTTCTACTGTTTTTTCAGCAAAATCTGTCTGATATGGTGGATCCAAAAACACAATATCAAATTTTAATTTTTGTTTTTTACAAAAATTTAGGTTTTCTAAATAATCTTGATCCAGAATTTGTGTCTTTGATTTTTCCTTTAGTTTTTCCACATTTTTTTCAATTATGTGAATGGCCTGTTTGGAATTATCACATAAGATTGCCTGTTTGGCTCCTCGGCTAATTGCTTCTAATCCAAGTGCTCCACTTCCTGCAAATAAATCCAGAACAACTGCATCTGGTAAATCAAACTGCAAAATACTAAAAAGCGGTTCTTTTATCCTATCTAGTGTTGGTCTTGTATGTAGTCCCTCTAAAGTATATAATTTAGTTCCTTTATGCTTTCCAGCAATTATCCTCATGACTTTTTCCTCTATTATACAATTTTTCATTTTGATAATTACATTTTATTCCATTTTCGTAAAAAGTCAATAGGATTTGTCAAAATGTAATAAAGACTTAATACGGATGTAATATTGTAAAGCAAATATTACAATCATGTAATATTGAAAGTCTCGTTTTTAAAAAGCGAAAAATAGATAGCCCTTCTTTTTCGACTACCTATTTTTTATATTTGCAAATCAAAATATTTTTACTATCATACTTTCTATTCACTATCTTCATTCTTATCCTGTAATAATTCCAATTGTGAGATTAAAAGTGCTTCCATTTTTGCTTTATATACATCAAATTGTTTTTTTAATTCTTCGGTTTTCCTACGAATTTCTATTTCATCTTTATTGACATTTTCAACCATTTTTTGTGCTTCTGATTTAGCATCTTCAATGATTTGATCTGCTTGTTTTTGTGCCATTGTTTTGATATCTTCAGCTGTTGATTGTGCCATAAGTAAAGTATTTTGTAAAGTATGTTCTACTGTTTTATAATGTTCTAGTTCTTTATTTAAACCATCAAATTTACTCTTAAATTCTGCATTTTCTTTATAGAGTTTTTCGTATTCAAAAGTAACCTGATCCAAAAAATCATCCACTTCATCTACGTTATATCCCTTAATCGTCTTGGTAAATCTTTTGTTCTCTATATCTAAAGGTGTTAGCATTCTTTGGTTCCTCCTAATTTTAAATTATTTTATCCAAGAAGCTGAAAATTTTCCATCCATTTTCTCTTTTGAAAATTGATTTTCTATATCATAATTGTATGGGGCAACAACAAATATTGAATTAGAAACCTTTTCTATATTTCCATCTAATGCTTCAACCGCTCCACTTACCACGTCAACAATTCTTCTTCCAACATCTTTGCTAACGTATTCTAAATTAATAACAACCGCATTTTTTCTTTTCAATTGCGCAATAATATCATTGGCTTGTTCAAAATTGGTTGGTTTTGAAATTTGCATTTTGATTTGTTGTGGTTGAGGTATACTAACAACTTTATTTTTATTTCTTTTAAAGAAATTCAAAGTATCGCTTACATTTTCCTCTTCCTCATCTGCATATTCGTAACCATATTCTGTGTTATCATATTCCTCATCGTATTCTTCTGCTGGTTCTTCTTCACCCCAAAAATAATTCATAAATTTTTTAATCGCTGTTCCTGACACCTTTCACAACCTCCTAATAATTTTTCCTTCGTGTTATAACATATATATAGTATCTATCTTTTTTAATAACTTGTCAATACTTTTTTGGTAATTTTTACCAATGTTACACAAACTTAATATAGTTGTAATATTTTGTAATGTTTTGTTACATTTTTGTTATATTTTTTCTTGTCCATGTAACAAAATTTCATCATATACATTCAGCTCTTTTCTATTTTTAATCGTTTCAACATCCATTTCTAACTCTGACAATTCTTCATCTGTATAATTTTGTATAATCGAATAAGTATCATTTTGTCTCAATACTTTTACATATATTTTATCTGTATATCCTGCTTTTATTCTCTCAACATAACAAACATCATTTTCCTCTAAAATTGCAGAATTACTAACTTTTAATCCTCGATAACTCCACCAAATAACATCCACATAAATTTCACGATACGCAATTAATTCTTCCACATTTTCTGTTATTTTAAACACAATAACTCTATTATTATCTTTTTCTTCCACAATATATGCAATTTCTGTGGATACTTCTTGAGAAGACGGCAATCTTAGTGTTGCTTTATCTCCAACTTTAGCTGTAGAAGCCTTTTCAGTATCCATTGGACACGCAAGATAGCATTCAAAATTGTTAATTATTTTTCCCTTCTCACTACTTGTTGAAATAATTGCACTTGATTTGGTATCTAAGTTTTCCAAAAACTCTGTACTTAAATAGCTAAAATCATTAACACCGTAAAACCTCTTCTAATCCATCAATTCGATAAGAAAGCATACCAGAAATTGGTGCAGTAATCACTTCCGATGCATTGCTTATTTGTCCTTCCAGCGTATTTCGCTTTTCAATTAACGATTTGACATGTGAATCTGCTGGACTTAGATTTCCTGTTATTTTTGTTTTTTTAGAAATATACGAATCCAATTCGGATTTTTTGTCTTGTATTTCTCCTAAATCATTGATACAATACATCGAATCCACAACTTTTTCAATTTGTGATTCTAAATTGGTAATGTCCGTTGAAAATATAGTCAATCCACTACTTTCAATCGCAGCATTAATTTCAGCATCTAATGTATCAATTTGCCTTAGAATTTCGTCTTCCCCATTAGAATAATAGCGAAATGCTGGTTTACCTTTAGCAACTCTTTGCCCTTCTGCAATCATTTGAACCATACCATTTTTATAATTTTCTCCCTGTAATACTTTTTCATCTCTTAAAATATATCCTTCACTACTCTCTTCAAATTTAAGAGAGCCTTCTTCCACAACACATTTTTGCGAGATGTTTTGCAAAAGCTTAATCCCTTTATTAACCAAAGTAATGATACAAAAGATGCCTATTACCAGCAATCCTATTTTTAAAAAACCTAATTTATTTCTTTCGTCATTCAAGTTTCATAACCTCCAAAATAATATTGATATTATTTTGCATTCCACTTTCAGCTTTTAACCAAGTTGTCTGTTTATTTTTTCGGAACCAAGTCATTTGTCTTTTGGCATATCGTCTAGTTTCCTGTTTTATTTTTTCTACCATTTCTTCATATGTATCTTCATTTCTCAAATATTGCACTACTTCTTTATAGCCTAATCCCTGCATAGCCGTTGGAAAACATTCATATTTTTCCTTTAAAGCTTTTACTTCTTCCACCAGACCTTGCTCTAACATCAAATCAACACGTCTGTTAATTCTCTCATACAGCTTTTCTCTGTTCATATCCATAGCAAATACTTTAAAATCATATTTAATCCCATTTATTCTAGATAATCTTTCTTGTTCAGTCTTATTTTTTCCTGTTGCTTGATAAATTTCCAAAATTCGAATTATGCGTTTTTTGTCATTTGGGCTTATTTTTTTAACAGCCTCTTCATCGACTTTTTTTGCTTCTTTCCAAATTTTCTTTAATCCTTCTTCTGTTTCTGCACACTTCATCAGAAAATTGCAATATTCCTTATCCAATTCCATTTCCGGATATTCAATACCATAGATTAGTGAATCAATGTATAAACCCGTTCCGCCAGCTATAATTGGAACTTTTCCTTTCATCAAAATTTCTTCTATCGCATTTTCAGCATCTTTTTTAAAATTGGATACCGAATAACGCTCATTAGGTGGTACAAAATCAATCAAATAGTGCTGAATTCCTTGCATTTCTTCTTTGGTTACTTTAGCTGTTCCAATATTCATATCTTTGTAAATTTGCATGGAATCGCTAGATATAATTTCTCCGTTTACTTGTTTGGCTAGTTCAATCGACAAAGCTGTTTTTCCAGAAGCTGTTGGTCCTGCTATCACAATGACTTTTTCTTTCATTTTTTCTCCTTTATTTTCTGCTGAATTTTCTTTCTAAATCGTACTTCGTCATTTTAATTGCAGTTGGTCTGCCATGTGGACAAGTAAATGGATTTGGCAATTTTAATAAAGTCTGCATTAGGCTATCTACCTCTTGAATATCTAATTTCATATTAGCTTTTACCGCTGCTTTGCAGGCAACTGTTGCAATAAATTTATCCTCTTTTTCCTGTGTCGCGGTAACTGCGACTGTATCAATTTCATCCAACAATTCCAAAAATAACTCTTTTGTATTTAAATTTTCACACATACTTGGAACAGAAGTCACCTTAATTGTATTTTCCCCAAATTCTTCAAATTCAAAACCTGCTTTTGCAAACATTTCTACATTTTCTTTTGCAATATCCATTTCCTTATTACTAATCTGTACAATATCTGGCAACAATAACAGTTGAGAATCCTTTTCTTCTTCGCTATAATAGTTAGCTTTGACCTTTTCATACATAATTCTTTCATGAGCTGCATGTTGATCAATCATGTATAAATCATTTTTTATTTCAATAATAATATATGTTGAGAACGCAATTCCTATAAATTTATAGCTAATTTCTTGATATTCTTCTGAATCTTCAAACAAACTTTCATTAGCTACATCTGCACTTTCTAGTTGGTTTAAATCAATTTTTTCTTCATCATCTTTTTCTTCTTCTTTTCGATTTGCAACCAAGTCAATTCCAAATGCCTTTTTATACATTTCTTCAAATTCTGGTGTAATTTCTGGAATTTCTTTCAAAGCTTCTCTTACCTTGGCTGTATCAATCATTTGCGTACTGTCTTCCTCGTTTAATTTAGCTTCTAGCAATTTATCCGTAACAGCACTAATAAATTCATCTTTTTTCTCTTCTGCTTTTCTGATTTCCTCTTCCGTCTTTATTTCTTCATTTGCATCTTGCAAATCTTCTTGAAGTTCTTCTTTCCCATCAATCTCAACTTTAACTGTTTCTTGTGTTGTTTCTTCCTCTTCTGACTTTTTTTTAGGTTCTGGAGTTTCTACTTCTTCTTTCAATTTTTCATTGATTTCTTGCACTTCTATTTCTTGCGTATTACTTGATATTTTTGTATTACCAATTTTAACTGTTTTACCTTCTTCATTGTACTCTTTTACCTGTTCAATTTTATCAGCAATAAAACCAGTTTTATAAATATCTTCAATCATATTTTCAGATTTTATTTCTGGAACTTCTGGTACTTTTTCTACTTTTGATTCAGGTGTTATTTTAGTAATTAATGAATTAATTGCATGAATTCTCTCTTCAATTGTCATACCTTCTTTAATTTCTAATTTTAGCTCTTCTTTTGGCTCTTCAATTGTTTCTTTTTTTGGCTGAATGTCAATTGGTCTTTCTATATTTTCAATCAATTCTCCGTTTCCAAAACCTGACTTAATTGCATGATAAATTGCTTTAAAAACAGTATTTTCCTCTTGAAAACGCACTTCTAATTTAGCCGGATGCACATTAACATCCAACTTTTCTGGATTCATCTCTACATTTAATATAACAAACCCAAATTTTCCGATTGGAATCATTCCTTTATAAGCTTGATCAACTGCTGCTGTTAAATTTTTATCTTTGATAAATCTACCATTAACAAAGAAGATTTGATTTTGCCTATTAGCTCTTGCAATTTCTGGTTTTCCAATCACTCCATTTACTTTAATATCTTCGTATTCATAGGAAATTTCCATAATTCCATTAGCAATATCTTTTCCATAAATACTATAAATGATATTTTTAAAATCACCACTTCCATTCGTTTGAATA
>CANBLA010000051.1 GCA_947369305.1 uncultured Clostridia bacterium | reverse complement strand
TAAAAGAATGTCTTCCGAATTTAGTACAACAAAAGCAAATTGATTTTATCATTGTAAATGGTGAAAATTCTGCAGAAGGAATGGGAATTACCGAAAAAATATATCGTGATATTTTAAAATTAAATGTTGATGTGGTCACCATGGGAAATCATACTTGGGGCAAAAAAGATATTTTTTCGTTCATTGACGAAAAAACGATTGTAAGACCAGCCAATTATCCAGCCAATAATCCCGGAAATGGTTATACCATTCTTGAGAAAAAAGGTAAAAAGATTGCAGTAATCAATTTAATTGGTCGAGTAACAATGGGGATTTTATCAGAAAATCCATTTTTAACAGCAAAAGAAATCATTCAAAACATAAAATCACAAGTAGACATTATTATCGTAGATTTTCATGCAGAAGCAACTGCTGAAAAAATCGCGTTAGGCTACTATTTAGACGGAGAAGCGACCATTGTTTTTGGCACACACACCCATGTTCAAACAGCAGATGAAAAAATTTTGCCAAAAGGAACTGCCTACATTACTGACATTGGTATGACAGGACCCAAAAACTCTGTCATTGGAATGGACATCAATGTTTCCTTCAAAAGATTTGAAACATCACTTCCAGAGCGCTACAAAATAGCCGAAGGCGAAGCCATGATTAATAGCTGTCTCTTTGAAGTTGA
This sequence comes from uncultured Clostridia bacterium, assembly GCA_947369305.1. Next base: position 6,392 of record CANBLA010000051.1, on the reverse strand, counting down.
GGATACTACCAATAAAGTGATCCAAATAGAAAGAATTAATTTATAAAAATAAAATGGGAGAAATTATGGAAAAAAAGAGAATATTTTATTTAGATTTTATCAGAGCAGTAGCAATGTTGATGATTGTTAATTATCATTTTTTTGCAGAATATTTTTTAAAGTATGACATCATTATTAATGGAATTGGAGGAATTGTTGGAGTTTCAATATTTTTTGTTATTTCAGGAGCATCTTTGATGTACCAGTATAAAGACGAATTTGAAATAAAAAGTTATTTAAAAAAACGATTTTTAGGAATCTATCCAATGTTTTGGATTGCGTATTCTTTAGTATTCTTATATATTTTCTATGGAAATAAAGGATTTTTCTTAGATTTACCAATTTATAAATTGGGTATATCAGTTTTAGGAATGGATGGATATTTAAGTGTTTATACAAAAACCTTCTACTTAATTGGAGAATGGTTTATTGGTTGCATTGTGTTAATATATTTATTGTTTCCGTTTTTTAGAATGGCTATGAAAAAATATCCCAAAATTTTCTTTTTGATCGCAACACTTGTTAATCTGGTGGTAATTTTTTTCAGTCATTTTAAAATGCCATTAAATTATAATTTGGTGGTATGCTCATATAGTTTTTTATTTGGCATGTACTGGATTGAATATCATCCAAAATTAAAATTGAAATATGCGATAGTAGCTATGATTTTTTGTGTGATTGTTTGGTATTTAAATACCAATACACCAATTAGCGTTATTATAGTGGGAAATTTAATTGGATATGGATTAATGTTTGTTCTAAGTTATGTGGGAGAAAAAATAAAAGGGATATTTTTGAAAAATGTTATTCAAGAATTAAGTAGGTATTCGTACGCAATTTTTTTAACGCATCATTTTGTAATTATGAAATTACTTGAGAATTTTGTAGGTATAAATTTAGATAAATACGGTGTTTTATGTGTTTATATCATGAGTTGGGTTGTAATTGGAATCAGCTCAAAAGCATTATATGAATTAAATAGAAAAGCGATTAGTTTGTTAAAACCGATGAAAATAAAATAGAATGAAGTTCAAAAATAAAAATTTATTTTGCATAATTTTCTCCAAAAATGTCATAATAAGTTTATAAAGGTCGAAAAAAGGAAATAGAAAATAAAGATCTAAATAAAATGACAAGGAGGAAAATAAATTGAAAGCGACAGGTGTTGTAAGACGTATTGATGATTTAGGTAGGGTTGTTATTCCAAAGGAAATTCGAAAAGTACACAGAATTAAGGAAGGTGATCCTCTTGAGATATTTACCGATAAAGAAGGAGAAATCATTTTAAAGAAATATTCTCCAATCGGCGAACTTTCTGAATTTGCAAGCAGTTACGCAGAAACAATTGCCAAAACAACAGGACATATTACGTGTATTACAGATAAAGACACAGTAATTGCGGTTTCTGGCGGTTCTAAAAAAGATTTTTTAGAAAAAGGACTTAGCAAACAATTAGAAGAAGTTATTGAAAATAAAGAAGTTTTTAAAAGCAAAGATAATGATGAAATTGCCATTCCCATTACACAAAATGAAGGAAGAGAAAGAATTTACAATTCACAAGTGATTTATCCAATTATTTCAGATGGAGATGTCATTGGAAGCGTCATTTTGCTTTCCAAAGAACCAAACCAAAAAATGGGAGAGGCTGAATATAAAGTGGCTCAGTCTGCTGCTGGATTTTTGGGAAATCATTTAGAAGTTTAGTTTTATCAAAAGAAGAAATTCTAAAATTTCTTCTTTTTTGGTTGTACTAAAAAAATATATTTGATATAATTCAATAGATAGAAAAGATTAAAGGAGTAATACAGAAATGAGAAAAGAAAAATTAAAATCTCAAAAGGCAGCGATATCAATATTTGTCGTAGTAGCAATGTTATTTTTTTTAGTAACGATAATGGGACTTTTTATGATTACTTCCAAAAGAGCACAAACACAAACTGAATCTTTTGGCATGATTCAAGACCAATATTATGAAGAGGGAGAAGAAACTGAAAAATATTTTTCTAAAATAGCAACCAGTAGTGAAATAATTCCCATTTATTCCAAAGAACAATTTTGGTCAATTGGAACGGGTACAAAAGTAGAAATTGAAGGAAAAATTTATACTTTTTCGGATACAGCTCAGTATCAATTGCAGAATGATATTATTATCAATATAAAAACAGATTTAGCTAGAGTGGAATTTAAAGAACCTGCTATCAATAAAAATAATCATAAAATTTTATATTATTATGAAGATAATTATTATACTCTTTTAAATTATTCAGGAACAAAAATTGCAGAAGGAAATGCAGTATTGTGTGCAAGCGGAGAAAATTTCAGTACCATAACAAAAGGCGTTTCTGTAGTTGGTTCTGGAGAAAAATATTATTTGTTTGCAACAACTAAGCCACCAGTTTATGGAACAGCAATTGCTTCGAATTATGAGAAACTATATTCTAGTTTCGATTCCAAAAATCCCATTAAAAGAAAGACAGGCTCACTCTACCATGACACTTTTTATACAGGTAACTATGAATGTGCATGGACTTTTTTTCAAACTCATGTAAATTCAACCCATAAAGCAATAACATCCAATACAGCAAATGACTATTTAGCACCAGTCACGACGGGAAATAATACAAACATATTTACGCAAACTGTTAAAGATAATTGGATAGGTATATTTTTTAGAGCATGTGGCGCTACGACTGGAGTGTATTTTTCTCAATTTAAGCTTAATTTTTTAGACAATTCATCACTAACCATAAATGAAGCTGTGAATTTAGGTTATATTGAGCCGCTTGTTGTATATTCAAGTGGGACTTCTGAAAATAGTCTCTATAATTGGCAAAATATAGGTAATATTCTAAATGGAGGACAAACAGATACAAAAAATTATCCACAAGCAATCATTATGCTAAAAGTTAAAGAAAAGTCGCCTTTAAGAGGAGTATCTTTCTATACCAATAAAGCTTGGACTGTACCTAATGATGGATTTGTTGTTCGAGTTTTATCAGATATTGAATTGTCGACAGAGCCATTTCAATTATAAATTATAAAAAAAGAAGAAATTTCAAAATTTCTTCTTTTTTTATTGTACTAGAACAATATATCTGATATAATACAAATAGATTTGAGGAAAATTATGGATATAAAATATGAAATGTTAGAAAAAGAATTAAATCAAGCTGAATTAAAAGCGATTTATTTACTTTATGGCAATGAAAAATATTTAATTGATGGAATCATAAAAAAAATTAAAAATAAATTTGGTGAATTGGTACAAGGCATCAATTATGTTCTAATTGACGAAACGAACATAAACGATTTAACTTTTAATATCGAAACTCCAGCCTTTGGATATGATAAAAAATTAATTCTTATAAAAAATAGTGGATTATTCAAAAAAGACGGCAGAAAAAAAGAACCTAATTTGTTTCAAAAAGAACTCATTTCTTACATTAAAGAAAATATTTCCTTGATACAAGAAATGGCAATTCTTGTTTTTATAGAAGACCAAATTGATAAAAATGCAGTTTATGAAGTAATCCAAGAAAATGGTATCATTTGTGAAGTAACAGAATTAAAACCACCTCAATTAATTAGTAGACTAAAACAAATATGTGGACTTTACAAAGTAACTTGTGATGATGGAACTTTAAACTATTTACTAGAAACTTCTGGAACCAATTTACAAATCCTCATCAATGAAATCAGAAAACTTATTGAATATGCAGGAGAAGGCGGAAAAATAACACGTGAAGCTGTCGATCAATTGGCTATTAAGCAACTAGAAAGCATCATTTTTGAGTTAACAGATAATTTAGGCAACAAAAAAATTGACAAAGCAATGGAAGTTTTAGAGAATTTGATTTATCAAAAAGAACCCTTACAAAAAATTTTAGTAACCTTATACAATCATTTTAAGAAACTATATTTATGTACAGTAGCAATAAAACTTAACAAAGATGTCAGTACAGCACTTAGTTTAAAATCAAATCAAACATTTTTAATCAACAAATATAAAAAACAAGCTTCCTATTTTAAGCAGGATGATTTAAAAAAGATTTTAAACGAATTAGTGGAAATAGATTATGAGTCCAAAAATGGTTTGATTGATATAAATATTGCTTTGAAGAGTGTCTTATGTAGCTATTGCTCTTAAATTTAATGTTTAGGTTGCAAAATAAGATAGAAAAAACTGGAAGGATAAATTTTAAATGAATGAATATAAAATAGAAGATATCGAAATTGGGATGAAAGAAGAATTTAAAGTGCAAATCACCGAAAAAATGCAAAACGAATTTCGCGACAATACAGGTGACATCAATCCCATGCACAGCGATCCAGACTTTGCAAAAGAAAAAGGATTTGACGATACATTAGTTTTTGGGATGTTAACAGCCTCATTTTTCTCGACCCTAGTCGGTGTTTATTTGCCCGGCAAAAACTGCTTATTTCAAGAATGCAAAAACATTCGATTTCATAATCCTGTTTTTATCGGAGACCAATTAACCATACAAGGCGAAGTCATCGAAATTGACGAACGTTTCAAAAGAATTACCATCAAAGCAATCATTCGAAAACAAGACCAAAAAAAAGTATGTTCTGCCAAATTAATGGTAGGTGTTATTTAGAAAGGGAAAATATGGAAAAAATATATTGTATCATAGGAGCCACATCCGAAATCGGCATGGCATATATGAGAAAAATCAATGAACAAAATGAAAAAAGCACAATCCTAGCAATTCATTTTGGAGGAAAAGACGAACTAGAAAAATTAAATCAAGAACTTAAAAACGTCACAATGGACTATATCCAATGCGATTTATCCAAAGCAGAAGACGTTGCAAAAGCAATTGAATCAATCAAAGAAAAATATGGTACTCCAACGCATTTTCTACATTTGGCAGCAAGAAAATTTGAATACGTCAAATTCTCCAAATTTAATTGGGAAAACGTATTATGCGATTTAGAAATTCAAGTACACAGTTTTGCTGAATTTATGAAAGCATTTTTACCAATGATGGCAAAACAAAAATATGGCAAAGTGGTGGCAATGCTAAGTAGTGTAACAAAAGGCGTTCCCCCAAAATATTTAGCAGGTTACACCTTAACCAAATATGCGCTTTTGGGATTAATCAATAGTCTTGTTGCAGAATACAAAGAAAAAGGAATTACCATAAATGCAGTATCACCAACCATGGTAGAAACAAGATTTTTAAGCAATATCGACGAACGCATTGTAGAAATGACAGCAGTCAATTCTGGCATGAAAAGAAATGTCAAAATCGACGAAGTCGTAGGTGCTATCGAGTATCTAATGTCAGACAAGGCAGAATACATCAATGGTTTGAATTTACCATTAACAGGCGGAGACATTCTTTAAGAAAGGAACGATATGAACAAACAATTTTTCCAATTTATATTTAAATTAATTTTATTAATCGTGATAATTTGGGGCATTTTTGCCTTTATTGCACGTAAGTTTGGTATGTACATCTATGACGAAGAATATGCATCTTATCGACAAACCTTAGACTATATTAATCAATCTAATGAAACGAATGATGTTCTCATTTTTGGTGATTCCGTTGCCAAAGCTGGTATTATTCCGCAACTCCTATCAGACAATACGTATAATATTTCCATGGCAGGTGCCACAACGATTGAACAATATTACATGATGCAAGATTATTTAGCCCATCACGAAGCGCCAAAAGCACTAATTATGATGTATTTCATCGGAGCCAATGATTCGATTGACGATTTTTTCTGGAATCGAACCTTATATTTTAATTGTTTGACCACCAAACAATTTCAAGAAATCGTAGAAAATGGAGCCTTTTCTGAAGAAGAAAAAATGGAAAGTATCGCAAGATTTTGGCAATATAAATTGTGCAGTCCAAATCAATATTATGCAGCAATCAAAAATGCATTATTTGAAAATCGTTACGAAATCAATCAAAAAGAATATGAAATAGCAGTACAAAGTAAAGGACAGCATTATTTTGGAACCGAACCTGCTTTTGAGCCCAATAACGTAACCATAACGGGCAAAAAACACTTTCAAGTACTTGACATCATTGATACTTATATGCATAAGTGTATTCAGCAATGCGAAGAAAATGGGATAAAAGTTATACTTGAGCAACATCCCATCAATGAATCGACGTATGCGAATATGAGTCAGGAATATAAACAAGAATATATGGATTATATGAAAAATTTGCAGGAAACTTATCCAAATATCATTGTCAATACCGAATATAATGTGTGTACAAGCGATTGGCTGGGGGATTTTTCGCATTTGAATGAAAAGGGAGCAAAGGAGTTTACGGAAAAGTTGAAGGAAAAGTATGGGGAGTATT
>CANBLA010000050.1 GCA_947369305.1 uncultured Clostridia bacterium | reverse complement strand
TCTTTGACTTTAATAATTTCATTTAATTGCTGAATTGTTTCATCTTTTTTTTGATTGATTGTATTTAAATTTTCGATTTGATTTTCATGATTCGTTCTTATATTTTCCAAAGCTATAATATAATTTGTTTTATTTTCTTCTTCTTTTTTTAATTCTTCGATATATTGTGTCTTATTTTTTTCTTCTTTTTCTAAATTTTGAATAATGAAAGTTTTTCTAGCATCTTCCTCTTTAAAATCTTGAATTTGACTAACTAATAAACTTAACTCATTTGCATCTCTTAAAGCCTGTTGACTTTCTTTTCGAATGATTTCCATGTTTTTATCTGAAATTTCATTTTGAATGTAGTCCTCTATTTTTTCAAATATGGAACAATATTGTAAAAGGTCAAATTTTTTCAAAAATTCCTCTTGTGTTAGTATTTTTTCTAATTCTTGATGATATACATATAAATTATGAATGCTTCGATATAAAATATATTCTAATGGAATGTTTTTTATATACCATTCTTGGTCAAAAAATAAAAACTCCTCTTCTACATAAAATGTATTTTCAAAAACCAAATCAATATAACCATCTTTAATTGGTGTTAAATTTTGGGGCATTTGCATCTTGGCAAACAAATCTTGATTCCAATTTTGACTAATTTCCATCTTTTCTTTTATATGTTCATACCATTTGCAAATATCTAGCAAAGCACTTTCTATATCATTCTCGAGTATTTTCACAACAAGTCTCTTATCAAACCTTTCTTGTTTAACAAATCGAGAATAAATAATATCATTTTTAGTATCATCTAACATTTGAAAACCAAGTTTTTTTAGGTGTTCAATATTTTCTTGAATCTTTGCAATATGTGCCTTTGCATTTTCATTTGCTTCTTGTTTTTGAACTTCATCGCTATAAATCTTAGTAATTAACTGATATTCAGATTTTCGTGCATTGTTAAAGCTCACAAATTGAGGTTGCTTGTCTTTTATTTCTTGGTTTGCAATTTCTACAAAATATGCATTTGAAAAAAAAGCAAATTGATAATTTTCTGTCAATTGTTTCATCGCTTTTAATTCATCAAACATCACAAAACTACCTCTTTCATATAAGGCATTGTAATTTAGTTTCGTATCCGTACTATCTGGCAAATAATAATCGGAAAAAATAACATTTGGTATTTTATAATTGGGAAGTGGATAATAAAAACGATAATTTTGGAAACCTTCTACTTTTAATAAATTTTCTAATTCCGGTTTACTAAAAGCATTTTCCTTTTTTTCACAAATGGAACTATACATATTATCCTTACCTTTGGCTCCTGCAAAATAAGTAATTCCAAAACGATTTTCTGTTAGAAGCAATATTTTTCCATCTGGTTTCAAATATGACTTGACAAATCTCAAATGCTCTGGATGATTTTCAATAATAATATAATCAAATTTTTCTGACAAATGAATCTCTCCGTATTTCTCCAGCAAATATTTCTAAATTTGAAATATCTTCATACCTTTTGGAAATTGCTTCACATTTTTTAAGCGCTGGTTGCGTCAGAACTACTTTTTTGGCATGACTACATAAATATCCTGTAATCTCCCCAAAATTAGAATTCACTTCCAAAATATTTGACTCTTTCTTAAAATCGTACCAATTAATACTATTTTCTCTTAAAACAGAAAGTGCATTAAAGAGTTCCAAATTCTTTGTATTTTCAAGAACTTGACAATATTCTTTTCGTGTCATTTTTTCTATATAATTAGAAATAATGTTTTGCTCTTTTTGCGTTATCTCAATTTCCTGTTTCAAGAATTCTGTATTGACTTTCATATTTTTACTCCTTACCATATTTTTACGGTCATATCTTCCCCATTAGAAATATAAACTTCTGTCGGTTTTAGCAATTGTTTTAGATGTTCTAAATAAGTTTTTTGTTTGCCTGTTGCAAACAGATACTTTGGTGTCATTTTTTGATAAATTTCATCTTCGACTTGCTCTGTATTTGAAATTTGGACAGCATCACAATCGATTTCATCTAAGTTGTTATCTTTCATTTTTTGTGCTCCTATATTTCCTATACTTCCCATAAAAATCATGCTCCTATAAGTATTATTTACTTTAATTACCATGGATTGATCAAATCCTAATTGCGTACTTTCTAAGTCTGGATTAGCTACATTTAAAACAGTAAAATATAAGTTATCCACCAAAACTTCAAAACGAAGTGGCACATTATATACTTTTTGAATCACATCTTCACTATAAATCAAATCTAAAAATTCTGCAACTTCTTCATATTTCTCTGGTTCATATTTAGCATACCAATCTGCAGGATTAAAACTAATATAAATATTTTTAATTTCAATCTTTTCTTTTTTCATAATTTCTTGCATCGCGCCAAAATTTTCTGGATGTGCAATTGTGATGAACCAAGTCTCCACAACACCACCTTTTTGCAAAAGAAGTTCTTCCAAATGCTCACTATCTTCTGCACTTCCACCATCTATCATAACAATCTTTTGCTTATTTGTCTCTAACAAATATCCAAAAGATTGTTGCTGACTTGTTTTAAGTGACATCACAACAATTCCATTTTTCTCCCTTGTTCGAATTCCTAAATAAATACAAGCAATCGTTATCATTATGATTCCTACTATTTTTATTTTTCTTCTCATGCGACTTCCTTTCTTTATTAAAAATGCTTTATTTTGTATCATCTTTACAATAAAATTTTTGTTCTTCTTTAGTTGCTTCCTCATATTGTATATTCTGGAAATCAACTCTTGTTCTAATTTTTTTGCTAGATGCTTCAACTAAAAATGAGTTAGCAAAAATATCAAATACCCCATTTTTAATTGTTTCTTGATATGCCTTTTTCTCATCAAATTGAATTTTCGTTCCTTCATAATAATAGATATCATAATTTTCAATTGTCTTTTCATTTGGCAAGTTTTCATCTGAAAATATAATATTAGGCAATTTATAATCTGGCAATGGATAATAAAATTTAGTATATTTTAGCCCTATTTCAGACAATATATCCTGTAATTCTTTTTTTCCAAAAGTACGAACCGCTGTTGTATTATAATAACCTTGTATACCATCATAAGCTCGATTTGTATGATCTTCTGGCGCTCCAGCAAAATACTTCATTCCCAACTTATTTTCAATTCCAATTAACAATTTCCCATCTTTTTTTAAGAACTTTTTAATATACGTCAAAAAATCAATATATGGATTTTCCGTATTAGTATACAATGGTGCATATTCTAAAACACCAATTAAAGTGATATAATCAAATTTCTCCGAAAATTTTACATCATTTAGATTAGCAACTATAATTTCTAAATTTTCTCTTTCTTGATTTCGATTGGCAATTGCAGTTGCTCTTCTTTTAGATAACTCAACAGAAACCACATGATCTGCTTTGTCACAAAGTGTGCTTGTAATCGCTCCCATGCCAGCACCAATTTCAAGAACAGAAGCATTCTTTTTCATCGGATACCAATTTAATATATTTTTTCGAATCTTTGTCAAATGATAAAATATTGGCCAACGAATATCCTTTTCAAAAATCTGATGCATCTCTTTTTCAGAATATCTTTCTGTATATTTTAGAATTTCTTCTTCAATATCACCATCACTATACTGATCGTCTCCTTGATAAAAATCTAAATTGAATTTCATTTAATTTATCCTTTCTGATTTTCTATTTTTTGATACGTAATTTCACTCTTCAAATCACACATCGCAACACTTTGTCTATTAGAAACAATCTCAATAAATAATGCGTCATATTTTCTTTGATACACTTCTAATTCACCGTTTGCCTTATATTTTGTACACCCAAAAGAAAGGGTGTATTTTTCTGGTGCAATTGGTATCATTTGCTTAAACTCTACAACTACTTGTTCTCCCGCTTTGTAACTACCAGTCACCATTTTATAAATCAAAGTATTGGTTCCACAATATTCATTTCCTTTGACATCTTTTACTGTAACTGCAAAAATTGGATCTTCTATATCTTGCTTAAAATGAATTTTCATTTTTATGACCACTGTATCATCATTGTTAATCGATAAAGCATACTTTCCATTTTCGTCAAAAACACCATAATCGTAAATATCAACTGCATCCGTTCCATATGCCAAAGCTTCTTTATTTACTTCAAAGTGATTTTTCCAGATTTCCCCATCCTTTGGTAAAATCATCTTGTTTTTGTCATCTTTGATTTCTGCATCAATATCCAATCCAACCATGATTTTTTTGTATTTATCAACACCAGTTTTGACATCACCATCAAAAATCTTTCTACCGTTTTCAAGAATAATCGTTCTAGTACAATTTTTTAAGACATCATTAATACCATGTGTTACAAACAAAATCGTTTTCCCCTGTTTTTTAAATTGCTCAAACTTTTTAAAGCATTTTAATTGAAACGCCATATCTCCTACTGATAAAACCTCATCTACTATCAGCACATCTGGCTCGACATTAATCGCACACGCAAATGCAAGTCTGGCAAACATACCAGATGAATACGTTTTTACTGGTTGATACAAATGTTCTCCAATATCTGCAAAATCAATAATTTCCTGTTTCTTTGCTTCAATTTGTTCTAACGTAAGTCCCATGACTTGTCCATGTTGATAAATATTCTCAACGCCTGTCAAATCTGGATTAAAAGCTGTTCCAAGCTCCAATAAAGAACTAATTTTTCCATTCACTTCAATTGTTCCAGATGTTGGAACTACAACACCAGTTATCATTTTAAGAAGAGTGGATTTTCCAGCTCCATTTTTACCTAAAATTCCTAAAACTTCCCCTTTTTTAACTTCCAAATTCAAATTATCCATTGCCTTAAATGTTCCATGTTTATGAATAAAATTTGGAAAAATCGTTTCTAATAAACGGTCTTTTTTACGGGCAAACATCTTATATTCTTTTACCAAATCGGTTATTTTTATCATTATTTCACTCATATTATCTGTTTTCTAATCCTTTCTTGATACGAAATAAGGCACAAGCCACATTTGGCATCTGCAAAATCAAAAAATTTTGAAACGCATAACTAAATTTCTCGTACTTATATAATTTCCAAAATAATTGGCTATTTTTCAAACACATCTTTTTCATATTTTTCAACTCATCAAAATAGGTATAGCATTTTTTGTTTAAATCTTGAATAATTTCATCATCAAAAACCTCGCTATTTTGTATAAATGTTTTAAAATGATCTCTTTTTACATCAATAAATAGATTTCGCATTTGAGTAAAATCATTTATTTGATCTGACCTTTTTTGAGAACCAATATTATTTCCAACATGTTGTCTATATTTGACAAGTGGTTCATCTAAATAAGTTATTTTACCAAATTTACTCACCAATAAAGCAGTCCAATAATCATGCAAAATATAGTTTGACTTCTGTGGTAGTGGCAAAATTTTCTCCAGCCATTTGGATTTAACAAGCATCGTACAACCTGTAACAAAATTATTCAAATATAAACTTTCAAAATTATTATATTTTTTTATTTTTTTATCAAAACCTTTTAATTTCCAATACGATTTATGCAAAACATCTAACTCTTGATTAACAACTTCTAAATTACTATACACCAAATCACTACTGGTCTTTATTATTTTATCCATCGATTTCTGAATTTTGTCTTTTTGCCAAATGTCATCTTGATCAGAAAACATAAAATATTCACTTTCTACTTTTTGCATTAAATATTCAAAGTTTCTTACAACGCCAAGATTTTTATGTTGCAAAAATACAATAATTCGATTATCTTTTGCAACATATTCTTGCAAAATCTCTCTAGTCGAATCCTGCGAACCGTCATCTGAAATAAGTAAGCGGAAATCTTGGTACGTCTGATTTAAAATGCTATCGATTTGTTCTTTTAAATATTTCTCTCCTTGATAAGTAGCCATTAAAATATCAATTTTCATTTGAAACCTCACTATAGTACATCAGCAAAATCCTTTTTATTTCTTTTAAATACTGAATTTCCCCAAACAAACATCAGAATCGTAACAATCCAAAAAATAATCGTATATAAACCATGATGTTCTGTAATAATCGTAGAAGTTGAAATAAAAGCTTGCCTAAAACCTTCTACCAAATATGTAAACGGAAATGCCTTAAATAAAATGCATACAGTTCCTTCTAACATATCCAAATTCCAAATAATAGGTGTAAACCACATACACAATTGAATGATAATAGTTAAAAGCTGTGAGAAGTCTGGTACAACAGTTGTAAGCGCTGATGTAAAACGTGTTAATGCAATAATAAAACAAAAAGCACAAAATACGATATACACAATATTAAATATATTTGGAAAATAGCCAAAAGCTACAGATACTACAGTAGCAATATAAATCAAAAACACACCAATAAAACTTGATGATGCAATTGAAATAATTGGAATAATATCCACCGGAAAAACAACTTTTTTAACTAAATAACTATAATTTCGAATTGAGCTACTACTATTTAAAATCGCATCACTACAAAACATCCACATCGCCATTCCCGGCAAAAACCAAACAACATATGGATATTTCCCTGAGCTTCCTGTTTTTAAAATATATTGAAATACAATAACATACGTTAGCATAAATACAAATGGTTGTGCAAATCCCCAAATAGTTCCCAAACTTGTATTAGCAAATCGATTTTTAAAATCGTTCCTTCCAAGTTGCATCGCAAGTTTTCTATTTTGATAAAGTATTTTAAAAAAATCCATTTTTATTCCCTTTCATTTTTTGTATTATAACATGAAATGGATAACATTTCAATAAGCAATTGACTCTAGATGAAATCCACAAAAGCGAGCAAAATAGCTCACTTAAGTAGTCGTTTTATTTCATTAAATATTCCTCGTGATTTAAATACCAGTCAATCGTTTTTACGATTCCATCTTCAAATTTTGTTTTAGGAAGCCAGCCTAATTCATTATGAATTTTGTCAGGGTCAATCGCATAACGATAATCATGCCCTTTTCTGTCTTCGACAAAAGAAATCAAATCCTCTGATTTTCCTAATCTTTGTAAAATTAATTTAACAATTTCAATATTACGTTTTTCAAGATCGGAAGAGCGTCGTGTAGGGAAAGAGTGTCTTTGTGTGTGGGTTGGGGGG
>CANBLA010000049.1 GCA_947369305.1 uncultured Clostridia bacterium | reverse complement strand
TCAACTGGTGCGAAGAATTAGGAACGGTTTTGGCAAACGATGAAGTCATTGATGGGAAAAGTGAAAGAGGCGGTTTTCCAGTAGTTCGAAAAAACATGAAACAATGGGTTTTAGATATTCCAGCCTATGCGGAAAACTTATTAGAAAATTTGGAAGATTTGGATTGGCCAGAATCGACCAAAGAAATTCAAAAAAACTGGATTGGAAAATCCATAGGGGCACATGTTAAATTTAAAGTAGCTGGTACAGACGAAGAATTTACTGTTTTTACCACTAGATGTGATACGTTATTTGGAGCAACTTATTGTGTTTTGGCACCAGAAAATCAAATCGTAACCAAAATTACAACGCCAGAACAAAAAAATGTTGTAGAAGCTTATATAAACCAATGTGCAACAAAATCGGATTTAGAAAGAACGGAATTAAGCAAAGAAAAAACAGGGGTATTTACAGGCGCTTATGCGATAAATCCAGTAAATGACAAACAAATCCCGATTTGGATTGCTGATTATGTTTTGGCAAGTTATGGAACAGGAGCCATTATGGCGGTTCCAGCACATGACCAGAGAGATTATGAATTTGCTAGCAAATTTGGACTAGAGATTCTTCCTGTTTTGGAAGGTGGCGATATTTCTAAAGAAGCTTTTTGTGAAGATGGTTTGCATATCCATTCGGATTTTTTAAATGGTCTAAATAAACAAGAGGCGATTGATAAAATGCTTGCCTTTTTACAAGAAAAAGAGTTGGGAGAAAAGAAAATTAATTACAAATTTCATGAATGGATTTTTGCGCGTCAAAGATATTGGGGTGAGCCAATTCCAATTGTGCATTTTGAAGAGGGAATGGAAGTCTTAGAAGATGCGGAATTACCACTTATTTTACCAGAGTTAGAAGATTACGGACCATCGAAAAGTGGGGCGTCTCCATTGGAAAAAGCGGAAAATTGGGTAAATATCCAGAAAAATGGCAAAAAAGGAAAACGAGAGACAAGTACGATGCCAGGTTCTGCTGGGTCAAGTTGGTATTTTTTGCGTTATATGGATCCCAAAAATAACGATGAAATTGCAGATAAAAAATTGTTAGAACATTGGTTACCAGTTGATTTATATATGGGTGGACCAGAGCATGCTGTGGGACATTTGTTGTATTCGCGATTTTGGAATAATTATTTGTATAATAAAGGCGTGGTTCCAGTAAAAGAGCCATTTCAGAAGCTACGTCATCAAGGCATGATTTTAGGGTCAAATGGAGAAAAAATGTCAAAGTCCAAAGGAAATGTCATCAATCCAGATGATATGATCAAGGAATTTGGGGCAGATAGTTTAAGAATGTATGAAATGTTTATGGGACCGATTGAGTCGGATAAACCTTGGGATCCAAATGGAATCGATGGTTCGAAGAAGTTTTTGGATCGTGTTTGGAGATTGTATACGGAATCTGGGAAATTGAAAAATGAGTCAAATGCAAATTTGGAGAAAGTGTATCATTATACAGTCAAAAAAGTGACTAATGATTATGAAACCATGAATTTTAATACAGCGATTAGTCAAATGATGATTTTTATAAATGCAGTTTATAAAGAAGAAGTTTTCCCACAAGAATATGCTGAAGGTTTTGTAAAATTGCTAAATCCAGTAGTGCCACATATTTCCGAAGAGTTATGGAATACGGTTTTAAATCATAAGGGAACGATTGCTTATGAAAAATGGCCAGAATTTGAAGAAGCAAAGACGATTGATGATGTGATTGAAATTCCAGTTCAAATCAATGGAAAAGTCAAAGTGGTGGTGCAAGTTTCGAAAGATGCTTCTGAGGAAGATGTAAAGAAGCTGGTAAATGAAAATGAAGTTGTACAGAAAAACTTGGTAGGTAAAAATATTGTAAAGGAAATTTATGTTGGCGGAAAAATTTATAATATTGTGGTGCGTTAGGAAGGGGGATTTATTCGGTGTGGTCGGATGAAGAAGAGTAAATGCGACAATGGTTGTAAAAGCTAGTATTTTATTTTAAAATACTAGCTTTTTTCACGAAAAATGAAATATAATATTTTGTTAACCAAATAATCCTTCTCAAAATTAATTGACTGCTAAAATGTCGAAACAGATAAATCACAATTTTGAGTTGTTCACAGAGTTATCCACATTGTCCACACGGTCGATAAAGTAATTTTTGGGGAAAACTGGGTAAAAATATTATGTAGTTTTACAATAAGATTACAAAAAGACAAAAATATAACAAAAATATTACATTTTCGAAAAAAAGGTAACTGAAATGTTACAAAAAAAGCATTGACATTGTGGATAAATTAGCATATAATATAAATATATGAACATATATTCAAATAAAGACAATTAGGAGGAAAATATGGATTTCGAACTAGCAGAACAAAATATAGTCGATTTTGAAAAGATTGAAAAAATAAGAAAAATTTTACCACAAGATGAATTGATTTTTGAAATGGCAGAATTATTCAAAGTATTTGGCGATTCTACCCGTATGAAAATCATGAGTGCACTTTTAGAAGACGAATTGTGCGTTGGCGACATTGCAGTTTTGACAAATTCTACGCCATCTGCAATTTCGCATCAGCTACGTGTTTTAAAACAAGCAAAACTTGTGAAGTACCGAAAAGAAGGGAAAGTTGTGTATTATTCATTAGATGATGAACATGTCAGAGAAATTTATGAGAAAGGTCGTGAGCATGTTGAAGAAGTATGAATTTATTTTAAAAAATTTAGATTGTGCCAATTGTGCCAGAGAAATTGAAGAAAAAATTGCGGAAAATGAGAATTTTCAAAAGGTTGTGGTCAATTTTAATACGTTAAAATTGACCTATGAGGCAGAAGACGAAAACAGAGAATTAATCGAAAAACTGGTCAAATCCGAAGAACCAGATGTTGAAGTAATTGACATAAAATCAAAATCTGCTGAAGAAGATAACAAAACAGCATTTCAGATTTTACGATTAATCGTCGGAGTTGGAATTGCAGGAGTTGGATTTTTAGCAAACTTGCCAACAATTATTTCTAATATTTTGGTAGTTAGTGCTTATTTTATTTTGCTCTTTCGAACCATTGGAAATGCAATAAAAATCTGGAAAGCCAGCAAAAGTATCAACGAAAATTTTTTGGTGACGATTTCCTGCTTTGGTGCCTTTTTGATTGGAGAACCTTTGGAAGGTCTTATGGTGATTATTCTTTATGAAATCGGGAAGATTTTGGAAGATAAAGCTGTGCATAAAACACGAAAATCCATTTCTGATTTAATGAATATCAAAGCAGAATATGCCAATTTGAAGACCGATTTTGGAACACATGAAGTTGCTCCAGAAGATGTCAAAATCGGAAATATCATTGTTGTGAAACAAGGTGAAAAAATTCCATTAGATGGCATCGTAGTAAGCGGAGAAGCTGATTTGGATACAGCATCACTAACAGGAGAAAGTAGGTTACAAAATGTTAAAGTTAAGGATAAAGTTTTGTCTGGAAGCATTAATGTGCAGGGAATCTTGGAAGTTCAAGTAACGGAAAAATACGAAAATAGTACAGTCAGCCGAATTTTGGAATTGGTGGAAAATGCGACTGATAAAAAAGCTAAAACAGAAACGTTTGTAAGCAAAGCCTCTAAAATTTATACGCCAATCGTGATTGGATTAGCTGTTTTAGTAGCATTACTTTTGCCAGTTTTTGGTAATGTATCGTATGTGGAAAGTGTGTATCGAGCTTTGATCTTTTTAGTTGTTTCCTGTCCATGCGCGATTGCGATTTCGGTGCCACTTAGTTACTTTTCAGGAATTGGGAAAGCTTCTAAAATGGGAATTTTGATTAAGGGAAGCGATTATTTGGATGCATTAAAAGAGGTAAAGGAAATCGTATTTGATAAAACAGGAACACTTACAAAAGGTGAATTCGAAATAAAAGAAGTTAAGGTATATGATGCGGATTATACGAAGGAACGAGTTTTGGAATTGGCGGTTTTGGGAGAAAGTTTTTCGAACCATCCTATTGCAAAATCGGTGATAAAAAGTTGTAATATTGAGGTGGATTTAGCAAAAGTAAAGGAATTTGAGGAAATTACGGGAAAAGGTTTGTGTTACAAAATAGAAGATAAAAAAGTATGGATTGGCAATCAAGATTTGGTTCAGACAGCAAGAGAAGAAAGGGGAACAGCGATTTTTGTAAAAGTAGAAGATGAAGTAATAGGAAGCCTAATCTTAAGCGATAAAATAAAAGAAGGGACGAAAGAAGCCATTGAAAGTTTAAATTTACTTGGCATAAAATCTAAAATGTTTACGGGGGATAACCAAAAAGTTGCTGAAGAAATTGCGCATGAATTGGGCATTCAAGAAGTTAAGTCAGAAATGTTACCAGCGGATAAATATGAGGAAATGGAGAAAATTCTAAAGCAAAAACAAAATTCGGATAAAATTGCATTTGTGGGAGATGGAATGAATGATTCGCCTGTTTTGGCAAGAAGTGATATTGGAATTTCAATGGGCGGTGTTGGCTCACAATCGGCTATTGAAGCTTCGGATGTTGTGATTATGACAGACAATCTTAAAAAAATTGTAGATGGAATCCAAATTTCGAAAAAAACATCTCATATTATAAAACAAAATCTGATTTTTGCCATTGGTATTAAAATTTTGGTTTTGATTTTGAGTACTTTTGGAATTTCGAATATGTGGCAAGCAATTTTTGCGGATGTAGGGGTTACTTTGCTTACAATTATGAATACTTTGAGGATTTTATAAATAGAATAAAGGGACTGTAAAAAAATTCAATGTATTGCGTGAGAAATTTTGGGTGATTTCCCAAATTTTACTCGTTCTTGTTTGAGAGAATAGAGTTTTTTATAGTTCTTTTATTACATTTTTGTTACAAATGTAAAAAAGTATTGCATTAAAAATAATTATTTGATATAAGTAAATTAGAGTGTGAGAAAATGAACAAATAGCGACTAAAAGAAAAGCTATTTGTTTATAATGCTTTTTCTAATAATAAATAGCTACAAAGATGAATTTTATGTAAAATTTACATAAAATAGAACAAAACTATTGATTTATTTCATAAAATATGATAAAATAAATGTAACAAAAGATTATGAGACTTTCTAGTTATGTAAAATGAAAGTCGACGAAATACATGGAGGATTAAATGAGGAGAAAGAAAATTTTATATCTGGTGGAGGCAATGCGGTGGCGGTGTATTTACCTATATGGTTGATTTAGCAAACCGAATGTCTGAACAATTGGATGTAATTGTTGCGTACTCAACAAGAAAACAAACGCCAAAAGATTTTGAAAAATATTTTAATGAAAATATAAAACTAATAAGAGTAAAAAACTTTACTAGAAATATAAATCCAATAAAAGATATGAAGGCGATATTTGAAATAAAAAGGCTAGTTAGACAGGAAAAACCAGATTTGGTTCATATGCATTCATCCAAAGCTGGTGCGATTGGAAGATTAGCTATTTCAAAAAGACAAGCTAAATTGTTTTACACCCCACATGGTTATGCGTTTTGTAAAAAAGATGAGTCGAAAATAAAAATCAAGTTTTACAAAATAATTGAAAAGATTTTGGGACTGCGAAGATGTATGACAATTGCATGTTCTAAAGGAGAATATGAAAAATCAAAACAAGTTACTAAAAACAGTATGTACATTAATAATGGGATTGATATACAAGATATGGAACAAGCAATTTTGGGTCAAACGGAAAAAATTATGGATGTGAATCATTTAAAAATATGTACAGTAGGTCGAATTGGGTATCAGAAAAATCCAATGTTATTTAACAAAATAGCAGAAAAATTCCCAGATATACAGTTTACGTGGATAGGGGATGGAAATTTGAGGGAAATTTTAAAAGCTCCTAATCTAAAAGTAGTAGGCTGGTGTAATCGAAAAGAAGCAATAAAATACCTCTATCAAAATGATGTTTTTATATTACCTTCTCTGTGGGAGGGATTACCGATTACGTTATTAGAAGCAATGTATTTAAAGAAAGTTTGTTTAGTAAGTAATGTAATGGGGAATAAAGATGTGATTGAAAATGGGAAAAACGGATTTATTTGTCGAAAAGAAGATGAATATTATCATATGATTGAAAAGATAAAAAATGGAGAAATTGATTTGACACAAATTAAAAATGAGGCAAGACAAAGCATTATAACAAATTACAATATGGAGAAAATGTCGGAAGCATATTTGAAAATTTATGAAAAGGGAGATGATTGTTATTAAAGAGCTAGAATTAAAACAATTTTTAAAATTATTTTGGGATAAAAAAATATTTATTATTTTTGTGATGATTGTATTTTCGTTTATGGGATGGGCAAAAATAGAATATCTTACAACACCAATATACGAAGCAACAGGCAAATTAATCTGTGCCAGAACGGAGGAATCAATTAGTGAAGGTGCAACTGTTACTTCATCAGAATTAACAATGCCATCAAGTTTGGCAGAAACATATGCAGAATTGATAAGAAGTGATTTGATTGTTAATCAAGTTATTCAAAATTTAGGTTTAAATATGACAGCAGGTCAGTTAAGTAGTAGTGTAACTT
This sequence comes from uncultured Clostridia bacterium, assembly GCA_947369305.1. Next base: position 566 of record CANBLA010000049.1, on the reverse strand, counting down.
TAACACCAGTAACAAAAGTCTATTATAAAGTAAGTGCTAGAAATACGAATAAAGAAATGGCAGCTAAAATCTCAAATGAGTTTATCAAGGTATTTTCTGAAGAAGTTCAAAATTTCTATGGAATTGATAATGTGTATGTTGTAGACAAAGCAGAGGTGCCTGGTGGCGCTATTAACATGGATGTAACCAAAAGCATTAAAATTTTTGCAGGAATAGGATTTGTTGTTGCAGCTGCAGCTGTTATGGTTATGTTTATTTTTAATAATACTGTTACTAATTCAGAACAGATCAAAAGGTATACCAAATTAACTACTTTAGCTTCTATACCAAGATATAGTGGAAATGAGGATTTAATTACATTAAAAGATTCTAAGTCACCATATGCAGAAAGTATAAAAATCCTAAGAACGAATTTGCAATATATGTATGATAAAGGTGAATTGCAAACAGTTGCTATAACAAGTAGTTTACCGGGAGAAGGAAAAAGTTGGCTGACAGCTAATTTAGCAGTTGCATTTGCTAATAGTGGTAAAAAAACATTAATTATTGATGCTGATATGAGAAGA
>CANBLA010000048.1 GCA_947369305.1 uncultured Clostridia bacterium | reverse complement strand
CATAATTTCTTCATATTCTTTCCATTTTTCTGGATCTTTAGTTGCTTTTCCTTTACGTACAACTTCCATAATCTTGAACGCTGTGTTAGGTGGCAAGCCTTTATCCATCAAATAAATCATAATATCGTCTCTAGTACAAATTGCTTCACTTAAAGTAGCCACTCCACTTTGTATCAATTCTTGCGCATTTCCAAGCCAGACATCAGTACCATGCGACAAGCCAGACAAACGAATTAATTCTTCAAATGTCGTTGGCTTTGTCTCCAAAAGCATGCCTCGTGAAAATTTAGTTCCAAACTCCGGAATTCCATAACTTCCAACTTCTGAACGAATTTGTTCTGGGCTAACCCCTAATGCTTTTGTGGAACTGAAAATCGACATGGTTTCTTTATCATCTAATGGTACTTTTGTTGGGTCAGTACCTGTAATATCTTGGAGCATTCTGATCATGGTTGGATCGTCATGACCGAAGAATATCAAGTTTTAACAAGTTTTGGTCAATGGAGTGATAATCAAAATGCGTGGTTACAATATCTGAATTTGGGTCATCTGCCGGATGTTGCACAGGACAAAATTCGTAAATTTCGCGCCCTTTTGGCACAACAATAATGCCTCCCGGATGCTGTCCTGTTGTTCTCTTAATTCCAGTACAACCTCCTGAAATTCTCAAAATTTCCGCGCTTGGAAGTGGTACATGACGTTCTTCATAATAATTTCGAACATAGCCAAATGCGGTTTTGTCTGCAATCGTACCAATCGTCCCCGCCTTGAACGTTGTTCCTTTTCCGAAAATGACTTCTGTGTATTTATGCGCTTTTGCTTGGTATTCGCCTGAAAAGTTTAAGTCAATATCCGGTTCTTTATCTCCATTAAAACCTAAAAATGTTTCAAACGGAATATCCATACCGTCTTTGTCCAATTTATGCCCGCATTTTGGGCAATCTTTGTCTGGTAAATCAAATCCATTTTTCACACCATAATCAGAAAAATCAGAATATTTACAATTCGGACATCGATAATGCGCCTTTAACGAATTGACTTCTGTAATTCCCGTCATATTTGCTACAAAAGAAGAACCAACCGATCCCCTTGAACCAACAATATAGCCATCTTCATTCGATTTCCAAACAAGTTTTTGCGCAATGATATACATTACGGAAAATCCATTTTTGATAATAGAATCAAGCTCTTTGTCAAGTCTTGTTTGAACAATTTCGGGAAGTGGATTTCCATATAACTCATAAGCTTTATCATATGCAATTTTACGAATTTCGTCTTCACAACCGGGAATGTGTGGCGGACATTTTTCTGCGGAAATAGGACTGATTTTTTCACACATATCAGCTACCAAATTTGTGTTTTTGACAACTACTTCATAAGCTTTATCATTTCCTAAATAGTCGAATTCACGCATCATTTCTTCGGTTGTTCGCAAATACAAAGGTGCTTGCATGTCGGCATCATCATAGCCTTGTCCTGCTTGCAAAATTCGTCTGTAGATTTCGTCCTGCGGATCCATGAAATGTACATCACAGGTTGCTACAACTGGCTTTTTTAAGGTTTCTCCTAGTTCCACAATTTTGCGGTTGATATTTTTTAAGGCTTCTTTATCTGGAACAGTTTCATTTCGGATTAAATATTCGTCATTTCCAATTGGCTGGATTTCTAAATAATCGTAAAACTGCGCAATTTCTTCGATTTCGTCTTCTGGTTTTCCTTCCAAAACAGCTCGATACAATTCGCCTGCCTCGCACGCACTACCTAAAATTAAGCCTTCTCGATGTTTGTCTAAAACACTTTTTAAAATACGTGGTTTTTTATAAAAATAATCCAAATGCGAATAGGAAACTAATTTATATAAGTTTTTCAAACCAACATAATTTTGTGCTAAGATAATCATGTGGTATGGTCTTAGTGATTTAAAATCGGCACGAAATTCTTGATCAAATTCCTCCAAAAGGCTGATATTCTTATCTTTTGCAATTTCGAGCATTTTGTTAAACACCCCAACTAGCGTTTTTACATCATCCAAAGCACGATGCGCAACTTCCACTTTGATGCCTAATTTGTCTGCTAAAATGCCTAATTTGAACTTTTTGAAATCTGGAAACATGGCTCTTGCCAGTGGCAAGGTGTCAACATAAGTATAAGCAAAATCATAGCCATATTTTTCGAAGTTGTGTTTTAAAAATCCCATATCAAATTTGGCATTGTGAGCAACCAAAACGGATTCGCCAATAAAATCAATGATTTTAGGAATGACTTTGTCAATGGTTTCGGCATCTTTTACCATGTCGTCAGTAATGTTCGTAATCTCTACAACCTTTGGTGGAATTGGTTTTTCTGGATTGACAAAACATTCAAATTCGTCTATGATTTCTCCACCACGCATTTTGATAATACCGACTTCTGTGATTTTTTCAGTAACCGGAGAAATTCCTGTTGTTTCTAAATCCAAAACGCAATATTCGGTATCGATTGACTGACCTTTGCTTTTGAATACGGTATGTTCATTGTCTCTTACAAAATAAGCTTCGACACCATAAATCACTTTTAAATTACTTCCTGCTTCCACAAAATGATGCGCATCTGGAAAAGCTTGTACTACACCGTGGTCAGTAATAGCAATGGATTTCCATCCCCATTCTTCGGCACGTTTTAGTAAATCTTTGCAAGACGTGACTGCGTCCATTTGACTCATTTTGGTGTGCATGTGTAACTCAACTCTTTTTTCTGTTGCATTGTCCATTCTTTTTTGCTTTTTGCGTCCAGAAGTTTCAATGATGGTGTTTACCATAATGCCAATTTCTTTGGCAAAGGGATCATATTTGGCAATGCCGTCTACTTTTAAGCCTTTGGCGGTTTTAACACGTTTTTCAATTCTTTTGAATTCTTCATTTTTGATGAAAGCTTTGCAAGTCATGGTGCTACTTCCATCGTATAAGTCAAACATTAAAATGGTTTTTTCGTTCTTGATTTCGCGTGAATCGATTCTGACAACTTCGCCGTCTAGGCAGACTTTGTCTGAATCGACTGAAATGTCCGCAATTTTAGTAGGGTCACTTTTGATGTTTAAACTTCTACCATAAATTAGTGGTGTTTCTTGTTCTGGTTCTTGTCCTGTTAGGGCTGTTTCGATTTCTTTTTCTTGCGCTTTTAAGGCTTCTTCGTGCTGACGTTCTAGCATTTGTCTGTTTGCCTCTTCTTGGAGTTGTTTGACAAATTCTTGTTCTTGTTTTTTGACCGTTTGTTCGAATTTTTCTTTATAATTTTCTTCTTGCTCTTCTGTAAATGTAATTTTGTAGTTTTCGTTGTAAAGATTTAACAGTAGATGTTCTAAGCCTTTATCAAACTTTTTGGATAATAAAAAATCAGCTCCCTTCATGGCTAATTTTATATTGATTTCTTTTCCTGAAATTTCCAGCTTGCTTCCTTTCAAAACCGCGCGACTAAAAGGCTCTTTTTTTGCAATATAATTCACAATATTTTGCCACTGTTCTTCCATATTTTTCTCAATTTCTATGTCTTTATATTTGACATCAAGCATTGCTTTTGCGACTTTAAAACGCTTTACTGCATAGGCTTCAAAGCTTTCCATGTCAGCCAATTCAATTGGTTTTGTAGAAATAATGCTGACTTGCAATTTATTGGTTTTTTTATACAAATTGACATTTTCAATTTCGGCTTCGATTAAATTATTTGGGATTGTGTAATCTGAAAAAACATCTTTTATGTATTTGGGCATTTTGGGGTTAAACATCCTTTCTATTGTATTTCTTTGAAACGAGGGCAAGGAAAAAACTTCCCCTCTACATTGTTTTTATATGTATTGCAGTAGTTGTTTAAATTCTTTATATCCAGATTTCTCATTAAAATGACCCGCATCACTCATTAAAATCTTCTCTGCTTTGATAAATTCTGCAAATTTTTCTGCCTCTTTTATAGGAACATATGGGTCATTGTCTGAATATATGCAAATTCGCTCTAAAACATAATTCTTTAACGCATCCAATTCTTCATTTTTCATATAAAAAGAATCATATAAAGAATTATCTTCTTCAAATTGCATATTATTAAATCCTGCAACTGTCACAATTCTTTTTATCGTTATTGCATTTTCAATTAAAAATTTTGCTATAAAAATTCCACCTAGACTGTGCGTTATAATGGTTGTCTCTTTTGTAATACAACCAATTTCCACATAAGCTTTTAAAATTTTGCTCCAACTTTTATAATCTTGTTTATCTGGTGACGGAAAATTGGGTACAATACAATTTAATTTTCTTTTGCCTAGCTGGCTTTTCAAATAGGGTAGCCAGTTTTTGTATGGATTTCCATAAGAACCATGAATGACAAAGAAATTTTGCATATTTTTCGAAACCTCCTACCTTGTACTATTTATAATATCCCTAATCCTCTCAAAATTCTCCTCAATCTCTGGAATATCACTAATCGTAACACCCGCCAAAAAACCTTTGGTGTAAAAACGAATATCACCTATTTTACACATTTTTTGCGAACGAGTCTGAAAATATGCCATATCTTTTATATCCTTGTAAGCCACAACTTCCTCGCGGTTTACAAATGGATATTTGGCTCGATACTTAAATTTTGTTTCATAAAACGTCGTTTTCGTGCCACTCGCACGTCTTTTATTAAAAAACATCCAAGAACCTAAAACTGTAATACATAAAAATGTAATTAAAATTCCAAGCCATGTTCCATAGGAACTAATCCCCGCTAATGCAACTATCACTAACAATAAAATCATTTCGCCATTTTTCAACAAATTAAACTTTGGAGAATATTTTCGATTTACACTAAAAATCTCTTTTTCGTCATCTGCTTTCAACTTTTCTTGTTTTTTATATTTGTCATAGCAATTTTTGCAAATGTCACCTTCTTTTTTTAGTTTTGCTCCACACATTTTACATCTCATACAAATTTCCTCCTTTGTTTAAAATAATTTTACTACATCATTAAATGACACATATAGTGACAACAAAATCAAAAATGCAAATCCAATCGATTGAATTTTTAACTCCGTTTCTTCTTCTATTTTTTTCTTGCGAATTCCTTCGATGATTAATAAAACGATTTTTCCTCCATCCAATGCGGGAATTGGTAACAGATTTGTCACACCAAGTGACAACGAAATTACTGCCAACAAATACACAAAATCATAAATTCCACTCGTCTTGACAACCATTCCAGAAATGCCAACAGGTCCTGTCATTTGGTCTATATTGACTTTTCCTGTCACTAGCATGATCAATCCATCGCCTACAGAATTTACAAACTCTACTGTTTCCCAAAATCCATAATACAAATTATTTCTAAAACTTTTTTCTGCCTGCGCCACTTCCACACCAAGAATATAACGTGTCATTTCACCATATTCAATGGCAACTGGCATCACATTTAACACAATCTTTTCGCCATTTCGCTCTACCTCAACAGCAAGATTTTCTCCTTTTGATTTCAGTAAAATGCTATCTACATCAGATTTAATCCTCGTTTTCTCGCCATTTATTTTGACAATTTTGTCACCTGCTTGAAGCACAGTTTGGTCTGTCACATATTCTGGAATGATTTGCTCAATTACGGTAGAACTATTCATTCCACTTGACGTCATCAAAATAAAATAAATCATAACTCCAAATAGAATATTCACAATTGCACCAGCAGCAACAATGGCAATTCGCTGTGAAACCTTGGCTTCACTAAATGAACCAGCTTCGGCTACATCGCCCGTTTCGCCCAATAAATCTACATAGCCACCAAATGGAATTGCTCTTACAGAATATTTCGTTTCTTTTCCTTGTTTTGAAAAAATTTTGGGTCCAAATCCTAACGAAAATTCTTTCACATTTATTTTGCACAATTTCGCAACCGCAAAATGTCCACCTTCATGAATAAAGACCAAAAATCCCAACAAAAATATTACTTTTATCATACCAATTACAAGTCCCAACTCTACCTCCCAAATTTACAAGAACATTGTTAATAAAAAATATGCAAATGGAGCAATAAACATGACACTATCAATTCGATCTAACATGCCACCATGTCCCGGAAATAATTCACTAAAATCCTTAATTTCAAAATATCGTTTGATAACCGATGCTGAGAAATCGCCAACTTGCCCAACTAAACTTAAAACAGCACCTAAAATTGCAATTGTCAGATATACTATTTCTGTATCAAAATACGTGTTCATAACATACGCACAAATCAAAGAAAAAGTAACAGCACCAAATATTCCTCCCAAACAACCTTCGACCGTTTTATTTGGACTTACTTTACTAAATTTATGTTTTCCAAAATTTTTCCCAATCCAATAAGCAAATACATCCGTTCCCCATGCTGCAATTAGTACAAACCAAATTAGCATTTTCCCTGAAATTTCTCCTGTTTGACCATATAAAATCGGTAAAAAACTTAAAAATCCTACCACATACAAAATTCCAACAAATGAAAATGCCATATCTTTAAACGTAATTTTCATATCGGTTACAATCACACTCAAAAACAATACAAACAATAAAATGGGAACTCCCAAAGTAATCACCGCATTTAAAACGTCATTTGACACAACATGAATAAAAGCAATTCCAATTGCGACTAAATAACCAACCCAAGCAATAAACTTTGCTTGACTGCTAATGCATTTAGCATATTCATACATTGCCATAACTGCAATGATAGCTATGGCAACATCAACAACATATTTATTTCCTAGCACAATCAGTAATATTACGAATGGCAAGCCTATTAGTGCTGTCACAATTCTTTTTATATTCATATTTTATCCCTTTCTTTTTCGTTATTTATCGTGTTTTTGAGTTTACGATATCAAGGTCGATGTTGGCATCGATTTCTACGGTTATTTTGCCCCAAATTTTCGATTTCTTTTCTGATATTCGCTAATCGCAAAATCTAAATCTGCTTCTTCAAATTCTGGCCAATATTTTTCCATAAACAAAAATTCCGTATATACCATTTGCCACATTAAAAAACCACTGGTTCGAACTTCACCACTAGTTCGAATCATCAAATCTGGTTCTGGCATGCCAGCTGTGTATAAATGCCTATTTATTAGTTCTTCTGTTATGTCATTCTCAGAAATTTCGCCATTTTTCAAAGCAATTGCAATTTCCTTTGTCGCTTTTATCAGTTCGGCTCTTCCGCCATAATTAAAGGCTATATTTAATAAAAGTCCTGTATTATTTATAGTTCTTTGTACACATTTTTCAATGGACTTTTGTAATTTTTGTGATAATTTACTTA
>CANBLA010000047.1 GCA_947369305.1 uncultured Clostridia bacterium | reverse complement strand
AAATTTATTTCTATTTTGTGCATTTATGAATCTTTTCCAAAATTTTCTACATTTTTACAAAATGGATAATTTGAACAAGCATAAAACTCACCTTTTGCAGAATGTTTTTGTACAATATATCCGCCACATTTTTTGCAAAGGATTTGTTTTTGCAAGATGTTTATGTCGTTAATCGTAAAATCGCAATGTGGATAATTGCTACAACCTAAGAAATCTGCATTGGTAGCATTGTTGCTACGTAGAATTAAATGTCCTTTTCCGCATTTTAGACATTTTGGCTGATTTTCTATGGAAAGTTTATCTTCACTTTGTGGTTTTTGGACGGAATTGTTGGAAATTAGTTCTTCTAGGAATTGTGAATAATGCGTTTCTGGTGCAATTAAATAGGTGCGATTTTTGGTGCGTGTAATGGCAACGTAGAACAGGCGTCTTTCTTCTGCATATAAATATTCTTCTTTATTGGCTAAAACTAAAGATAAAACTGGATCGCTAGAAATTCGATTGGGGAACCCAAGTAAATTATTTTGCATGTTTAACAAAATGACATTGTCAGCTTCTAAACCTTTTGACCTGTGGACAGTTAAAAATGAGATTTTTAAAGTAGGAATTGGCGTATAAATAATTGAGGAGAAATCTTCGTTTGTTTCGAATTTATCGTTGTTTTCTAAAATGCCGAAAATATCATATTTGGTGCGTCCAAGAAGCAAAATTTGTGCTTCTTCTCCAAATTCGATAATAATATCTTTAATTGCGTTTTCTACTGCTTCTACTATATTTTCAGAATAAGCCATGACTTTAATTGGATTTTCAATATGTTTATCTGATTTTAAGTTCTTAGTTAGTTGACTAGGATTTTGGGTCACAAAATCGCTTGCAATGTCAATTAGTTCTTGCGAATTTCGGTAAGTTTTTTCGATTTTTAGAAATTTGGATGGACCAAAATATTTTTCAAAATTACTAAATAAATCAATATCGCTTCCAGAAAAACGATAAATGGATTGCCAATCGTCGCCAACGCAGATGACTTTTGAGTTTGTGGCATTTTGCAAAGCTTTGATTAATTTGAAGCGACTGACAGAAATATCTTGATATTCATCAATAATAATATATTTATAGTGACTGTGGATAAATCCAGCAGTTATGATTTGGGTGGATTTATTAATCATATCATTAAAATCAATTTTTCCGCTTGAATGAAGAGAATTTTCATAGAAATCAAAGAAATTTTTAAAAATCTTTAAGAATAATTCATTGCGTGATTTTAGAAAATTATTATCTAAATTTTGGTTTTCCACAAGTAAATGATCGATGTCAGATAATTGCAAATTGTTAGATTTAAAGAGGCTTAAGAAGGTGGTTATTAATTTAATAAATTCTTCGAATTGTTTGTCTTTTTCGAGAATATAAATTTTTTCAAAAATGTCTTGCAAATTAGCTTGTTTTAAAATGACGTGGTTTTCCACAAGTAAATTTTGTAGTTTGGAAAGTAAAATTTTATCTTTGTTGTAATAGGAATAGGTTTCAATTAATTTTGTGTTGTGGATAGAATGCAAATTTCGCTTTAAATTAATTTGCGCTAAATATTTTTGCTCTTCGTATTTGGTTAGAAATTTGGATCGACCTTTTTCGTCAATGGAAAAGTGTTCTAAATATAAATCATATTCTGGAAGATAAAAATTCATTTTTACTTTGCTTTTAAAGGAGTTTTCAGCTTTGTATGGATATAAATAATCGTATTTGTAATTAATGTTGTTCAAATAAAGAAAATTGGCAATGATTAAATCGTCTAAACGGCGGACTTTTTGGGAGAATTTATCGTTGTTTTGGTGGGTGGATTTTAGATATTTACTTTGAATGGTTTCGTAGTCGATGTTTCGGAAATTATCAATATAATCACCAAGATTTTTGAAGTTGGAGATGTCTTCTGGAATGTATAAATAGGCAGTCATGAATTCGAGGATGTATTTGATTTGTTTGGGAAAATTTAGAATTTCTTTTTTGAAATAATCGGTAATAATATTGTCTAAAAATTCGCCTGTTGCAATAGTTGGACGAGATACTTGATAATTTGTGATAATATCTAAACCGAGTTTGTGAAAGGTTTTGGCTTGGACTTCAATGTCAATTCGATGAAGACGTTCTGTCATTTCTTTGACAGCTTTGTCGGTGAAGGAAATGAGCAAGATTTCGTCTGGTTTGGCTTTTTTGGATTCGATGAGATATTTTACTTTTCCAGAAATGGTTAGTGTTTTTCCACTTCCAGCACCGGCAATGACTAAATTGTTGGTTTCTTCGCTTACAACTGCCATTTTTTGTTGTAAATCTAAGCTTTTGCCGTCAATATTGTTGAGCAAATCTTCATAGTTGTTTAATTGATTTTTTAAATAAATGCTGTTTTGGGCTTGGATAAAATTTTCTAAATTAGAATAAAGTTTCAGAAATTTTTTGATTTGTTTATTTTTGAAACGAACTTTAAAAAACTGATAAATGGGTTTATAGTTTCGAAGTAAATTTTTCTGTGTTTTGGCTGTAATATAGTGCTTTTCGAAAGTGTTTATTTCTTTAAAAAAAACACTTATTTTCGATAAATATTTTTTATGTTTTGCATAAATTTTTATATGAATCATCTCCTATTTTAGATTTTTGTTTTTATTTTGTGGAAGTTTTCATGAAATAAAATTTTAGAATAAAAAGTAAATGTATTGTACAAGAAAAAATTACAAATGTCAATACTAAAAATGAAAAACGCCACAGAAGTTTTTGATTTCTGTGGCGTTCAAGACAGTTAGGTAAAATAATTAGTTCGAATTTGGAATATACTCATTCCAAGTCATTGCATATTGTTAGTCTACTATATCTTTGTTGATTAATCGAGTAAAAACAAAATTTTTATTAAACTAATGATTTTTTCAGAAAAATATTATATAATGTAATTAAAAGGAGCAAAAAATGAACATCTATAAATCTCTAAATGAAATGATAAATTATATTGAAAACAATCTGGAAAATGAAATAGAGTATGCAAAATTGGCGCAAATTTTGGGTGTGAATGAATATACAATGAAAAGTATTTTTAGTTTGCTTTGTAATATGTCTGTTTCTGAATATATTCGTAAAAGAAGATTGTCTAATGCTGGGTTTGACTTAAGTAAAAGTGGTGAGAAAATTATAGATATTGCACTAAAATATCAATATGAAAGTGCGACAGCTTTTTCGAGAGCATTTGAAAAATTTCATGGAATCAAACCAAGTAATGTAAAAAAACAACCAGAAAATTTAAGAATTTTTACAAAAATTATTTTTGATGAGCTTGTAAAACAACATGAAAATGTGGAATATAGTATTATTGAAAAAGATGAAATGATTTTGTATGGAAAGGGAATAAGAACGGAGAATTGTAAAATTTCTGATGATGCGCCACAACATTTTGCTTATATGCAGAAAACATATTTGAAGAAGTATGGACCAATTAAATTTGGTATGGTTGTGTATGAAAAGCGATTTGAAAGTGATAATTATGAATATTGGGTCTTGTATGATAAGAAGATTGATGAGTTTGAGAAATATATTATTCCGAAAAGCAAATGGCTAAAATTTAATATTCCTTCTCAAAATGCAAAAAATATTCAAGAAATGTCACACAAATTTTATGTGGAAATTGTGCCAATTTTGAAATATAATTTGAGAGATATGCCGGAACTTGAGTACTATCATGATGGTGTGACGGAGTTCTGGATTGCGATTGAGAACTGATTTTTTTCATAAGAGAAAAGTCAGTTTTTTTGTACTTTATTTTGATATAATATTTCCTAAAGGAAGGTTTAAAATGAGGAAAAAAGTTATATCAGAAATATTTTTAACTTCAAAATTTGTGACAGAAGAAAGTTGGCTTAATTTTATGTATGAAGTTTCAAAATTAAATGGTAGATTTCGAAAATGGGATTTATTTGTTAAAATTGAGTTGAATACGGTACGATTTTTTTTAAGATCTTCACGTGAATTACCACCAGTTATCAGCCATTTGAGTGATTTTTTGTTAAAGAAAGTTGACACAAATGAAAAAATTTATTCGCATTTTGGTTTCTTTTATTTTATTACAAACCGAGAAAAAAATGTTTTGGATATTTATGATAAGAATGAAGTGAAAAAAATAAGAACTTTAAATGTTTCACAAATTACCATATGGCCGTATTGCAAAAATAATTTTTTATTTTTTACAAAGTTATTTTTTGAAAAGAAAGATAAAAAATTCATTAGAAAATTAGCATTATTTAATATTCCACATCATTTTTTAAGTATTGATTTTTCGAATTATAGCCGATTTTTTTATAAAAAAGATGCGATTAAATTTTTGGATATTCAAAAATCCTTGCATTTGTTGAAAAGTGATAAAAAAGATAGTTTGTTAAAAGTGAATGGTTTTCCTTATTTGAATGACGAGTATTATTTGCATTTGAATAGTTATGATTTTGATAAACATTCTATTGTAATTGGAGCAAGTGGATGTGGGAAATCAAAATTGATTAGTTCTATGATTCGTAATTTAAAAAATAATTCAAAATATCATTTAGATTATAAAGTTGTTGTGATTGACCCACATGCAGCCATGGAAAACGATATTGGAGGACTAGAGGACACAACTGTGATTGATTTTAAAAAAATAGAGGATAGTGTCAATTTATTTATGAATACGGGAAAAGATATTGTAACTTCAGTCGAATTAATGCTTACTTTGTTTCGATCATTAATTGCAGATTTATATAATTCAAAACTGGAGCGTGTTTTGAGACACAGCATTTATGCTTTGCTTGTTAAAAGAGAATTATCATTTTCAAATTTGAGAAAGTTTATTTTGGAAATAGAATATCGAACAGAAATGATAAATAATTTGGAAGAGGAACTTCCAGAAAGTACAGTTGATTTTTTCTTGAGTGATTTTAATGAATTAAAAAATCAATCATATCAAGAAGCGATTGCACCAATTATTTCATTTATTGATGAAATGCAGATTTTGCCAGTTTTTAATCAAGATGAAACAAAAATAAGAAGCATTCAAGAAGTAATTAAAGATAATTTTTTGACCGTTTTTTCATTGGATCAAGTTGTATTAGGGGAAAATGTTACAAAAACAATTGCTGGATTTATTATGCAACAGATTTTGCAATTGGTACAGGCTAGTTCCTTTGAGGAACATATTATTTTTGTGATTGATGAAGTGGCGGTTGTAGAGAATCCAATTTTGCGTCGATTTTTATCAGAAGCAAGAAAATATCATCTTTCACTAATTTTAGCACAACAATATTTTAACCAAATTAGTGAAGAATTGCAAAAGTCAATTTTTGCTAATGTACTCAATTATTATATATTTCGTGTAGCTAGAGCAGATGCTCAAGTTTTAGAATCGAATATTCAGATGGAAGTTGCAGTTAATAATTCATATCGTTTGAGAATGAAGATTTTAACAGAATTAGCAAATCGAGAATGTATTTTGCGTGTGACTAGCAATGGAAAAGTGTTGCCAGCATTTAAGGGAAGAACGTTAGATTTTGAACCTGTTCCAAGGGTCAATAAAAGCCAGATTTTAAATACTAATTTAAGCACACAGAAAAAAGGTAATTTACCAATTTCAAAGAAAAAAATTGGATTTTGCATTAATCATACGTTAAATTTGAAAGATTTGATGAGTTCACAATCTACAGGAAGAAAGAAGGTGAATCAAAATGCATAAAAAAGAGGCGATAAATGTTGTGAATAAGGTTTTTGAGAATGTTTTTAGACAGAAAAATTGCTATAGTTTAGAAGAAATTTTGGCAGAATTTGCGTTTGATGTTAAGCTTCCTCAAAGAGTAATTGACAGTACAACAGGAGAAGAAACTTGGGCAAGTTCAATTAATCCAACTAAATTTATTACACAGAAAAATTCTGAAAATTTTAATCATGGAAAAGGTTGGATGTTAAAAAAAAGAGAAGTAAATAATTTAGAAGAGGTTATCAAATTGTGGAAAAAAGTAAATTTTACAACGACTGAAAGAATTTATGATTCAAGTAATATTTCACAAAGTGATACAATTTATCGTTCTGAGAATTTGTATCGTTGTAATGATTGCATAGCATGCAAAAATTCATTGTATTTAGATGGGGGAAATAAATTGGAATATTGTATTGCGTCACAGAGGAGTGGAAATTGTTCGTTTTGTATTCGTGTGGATGATTCGGGAGATTGTATGAATAGTTATAATGTAATTTGTTCAGCTAAAATTAGTAATTCGTTTTTTATTCAAGATTGTAATAGTTTGCATGAGTGTATGTTTTGTTCGCATATTTCGAATCGAAAATATTGCATTGCGAATATGCAGTTTGAGAAGGAAGAGTATTTTGGGATAAAGAAAGAGATTATTGATTGGATTTTAAGAGGAAAAATGAATAATTAAGGTAAAATGAATTTTTGAAAAATCATATTGAGAAATTGTTTATAATGTGGTATAATATAAATATTAAAAATAATTAGGAGGAAAGCAATATGCTTATTGAGACAGAAAGATTGCGGTTACGGGAATTTGAGATGGCGGATGCGAAATGGCTTTTTAAGGTTGCACATGATAACGAGCTGCGGAAATATTTGCCAGGAGCATATACAAGCTCTTTAGCAGAGACAAAAAATTTCATTAGATACTATTATTCAAAAGGAGATTTTATTCATGATTTTTATTTTATTATTGAAAATAAAAATCATGAGAGACTTGGATTTTTGAATATTACACAAGACTGGGATGAAAATTTTGAAGTAGCGATGTTTATGGCAAAAGAATATCGTAGAAAAGGCTATATGCTTGAATCATTAAAAGGGTTCATAAAATGTGTGCCAAAGGGAAGAACTTTAAAATTTTGTATTAACAAAAAAAATAAGTCATCTTTGATAGCAACTCAAAAGCTTGAGCGAATTGTTGAGAAAACAGCTTTCTACCCCAAAAATTTAAGGAAAGAATTTCGGTTCTTTATACTGGAAATTTAATATGTAGACGAGTGAAGGGTTAGTAATTCACTCGTTTATTTTGTAATTATTTTTTAAAATTGAAACCGAGTTTTAAGAATACACTTAAAACTCGGTTCATCGATAAAGCTTATATTAGCTTTCAGCTAAAACTAAGATAGATAATAGTCTAAGCTAACTTATATCACTATAAGAATAACCTATATACCACCTATATTAATCAGTTGCTAGACAATAAATGCACTCATCATAGCCATATTCATCTCATAAGAGACTATTAACAACCACGATTAAATACAAGTATCATCATGACTTCGAATATATTACCTATCATTCAACCATTTTATTGACTCGAAAAAACGAAAAGATAAATAGCTTACAAACAAATAATATACTCTACAGCGTCCGACATAATATAACCAAAGGATTACTTCAG
>CANBLA010000046.1 GCA_947369305.1 uncultured Clostridia bacterium | reverse complement strand
TAAAAAAAGTAATTGTTCCTAAAGAAAATGCAAAAGAAGCGGCAATTGTAAATGAACTTGAAGTAATAGGCGTTTCCCATCTAATGGAAGTTATTCAGTATTTGAATGAGGAAATAAAAATTGAAAAAGAGAAAGTTGACTTAAAAGAAATATTAAAAAATAATAGTACAAAAAAGTTAGATTTTATAGAAGTAAAAGGACAGGAAATAATTAAAAGAGCATTGGAAATAGCTGCAGCAGGAGGACATAATTGTCTCATGATAGGAAGTCCTGGTTCTGGAAAGACCATGATGGCAAGGAGATTACCTACAATTTTGCCAGATTTAAGCTTTGATGAATCTTTAGAAATTACTAAAATACATAGCATTGCAGGAAAATTAGGAGAAAATACGTTAGTAACAGAGCGACCTTTTCGAAGTCCACATCATACAATATCAGCTAATGGATTAATTGGTGGAGGGAAAATTCCAAAACCAGGAGAAATTAGTTTATCGCATTACGGTGTATTATTTTTAGATGAATTATTAGAATTTAATCGAAATACCTTAGAAGTTTTACGTGGACCACTAGAAGATAGGGTAGTAACAATTAGTAGAGTTGGAGCAAGTTTGACCTATCCGTGTAATTTTATGTTGGTTGCAAGTATGAATCCATGTCCATGTGGCTATTTAGGAAGTAAAGAAAGGGAATGTAGTTGTACTCAAAGGCAAAAGGAAAATTATAAAGCAAAGCTAAGTCGGACCATTGCTAGATCGATTTGATATTCATATTCAAGTAATGGGAGTTGATTATAAAAAGTTAGAAACAAAAGATGGAGAGCATTCTGAAGATATTCGAAAACGTGTAAATGAAGCCAGAAATTTACAAATTCAAAGATATAAGGAATATGGTATTTTTTCAAATGCGGAATTGACCCCCAAATTAATGGAGAAATATTGTATTTTAGATGCAGAATCCAATGAAATATTAAGTCAATCGTTTGAAAGATTAAATTTTAGTGCTAGGGCATATTCCAAAATTCTAAAAGTAGCACGAACGATTGCAGATTTGGATAAATGCAAAAATATTCAAAAAATTCATTTAATGGAAGCTATTCAGTATAGGAGTTTAGATAGAAGATGAAAAAGATACAAGAAATTAATTTTTCTGAGGAGGATTATCCAGAAAAATTAAGAAAAATAAAAAATCCACCACAAAAATTGTATGCAATTGGAAATATTGGATTACTTCAAAAACCAAGTTTAGGTATTGTTGGCACACGTCATATAACAGATTATGGAATTAAAAATTGTAAATATTTTGCACAAGAAATTATTAAAAAAGATATTCCCATTGTAAGTGGTATGGCAGTCGGAACAGATAGTGTTGCGCACAAAACAGCCTTGGAATATGGTGGAGAAACAATTGCAGTTTTAGGAAGTGGGTTTGAACATATTTTTCCACAAGAGAACATAGGATTATTTGAAAATATAATAAATAGAAAAGGATTAGTTATAACAGAATATTCACCAGAAGTAAAACCAAAAAGCGAGAGATTTTTGGAACGAAATAGAATTGTGAGTGGATTATCAGAAGGAGTTTTAATTATAGAAGCAGCCTATAGAAGTGGAACAAGTGTTACTGCAAAGTTAGCAAATTTTCAAGGAAAAGTAGTAATGGCATTGCCAGGAAGATTGGATAATCCATATGGGGTTGGTGTCAATAAATTAATTCAAGAAGGTGCAAAATTGGTCACGAATGTGGAAGATGTGATGTGTCACTTTCCACAATTTATTAACAGATTAGGAGGAAGAAAAGTTCAAACACAATTAAGTTTGTGGGATGTGAAAGAAGAATACCAAGAAATTGTGAGAATTTTGCAAAATGAAATATTGACAGCTGAAGAAATTATGCAAAAAACAAGAACAAAAAATTTAAGAGAAACGTTAAATTTGTTAATAAATATGGAGTTAGATGGAATTATAGTGCAAGAAATCGGAGTAGGATATAGATTATATAGGAAAGGATAGAGATGACTAATTTAGAATTAGGAAAAAAAGGAGAAACAGAAGCATGTAAATATTTAAAAGATTTGGAATATTCTATTATAGCTAGGAACTTTAAATGTAGTTATGGAGAAATTGACATTATTGCAATAGATAAGGAAGAATTAGTTTTTATTGAAGTTAAAACAAGATGTTCTCAAAAGTATGGAGAAGCATGTGAGGCAGTTGATAAAATAAAGAAAAAACACATAAAAAACGCAGCTATGTTTTATATTCATAAAAATGATTTAGAAAATAAATTTGTAAGATTTGATGTTTTAGAATTATATCTAAAAAATAATAAATTTTATGTAAGACAAATAAAAAATACGCTTTGGTAAAATTTATGTTACGCAACTAGGAATTAGAACAATTTAAACTTTAAAAATGTTACAAAAAAGAAATATATCATTTATGTAACATTATTGAATTTTATATTCTCTATTTATATAATAGAAATAAATAACAATATATTTAAGGAGAAACAAATGAAAAACATCGTGATGAAAATACTAAAGAAATATAAAATACAATTTGCAATTGTCTGGATTTTTATAGCAATTAATATGTATTTACTAACACTTCCACCTAAATTTATTGGTAAAATTGTGGATTTATTGTATAATCTAGATGCCAATAGAGATCTAATTATCACGCAAGTAATTTATTTAATTTTAATTGCATTTGCATTGCTTTTGGCAAGAATGCCGTGGAGATATACGGTTGGTATTATTTGTCGTAGTTTTGAAAAAGATGTTAAAAATAAACTGTTTGACCATTTTATGAAAATTAAAATGGTAAATTTACAAAATACTAAAAATGGTGAGTTAATGTCCTATTTTACGAAAGACATTGGAGAAATGAGAGTATTTTTATATCGTGCAGTGGCACTTCGGCTCAAGAATTTTAGCAATTCTTATGATTGTAACCTATCAGATGATGGCTGGTGTAAATATAAAATTAACTTTAATTACGATGTGTCCTATTATTGTAACAGCATTTTTAATTTTAATCATTAAAAAATATGTTGAGAAAAGTGCTAATAAAGCAAGAAAATGTTATACAGAACTTGCTGAATATGTGCAAGAAGGAACCGACAGTATAAAAACGACAAAAGCATATTCAGGAGAAAGAAGTACTTTAAAAGAATTTATTAAAAAGAATCGTTTATTAAAACAGGCGAATAATTCAGTAGATGTTCATTCTACGTTATTATCAACTTGCATTAATATTTGTTTTGGTTTGTGTTATGGAATTTCTCTAATTTATCGGTTCAAAAATGGTGCTAGAAGGAATAATTACAACTGGTGAATTTATTGCGTTTAATGGTTATATTGGTTTGTTTGTGGGGCCAGTATCATGGCTTCCGGGTTTGATTTCAAGATTTAAAAGGGCACAAATCTCATATCGTAGATTAGATGAAGTATTTAGTTTAGAAAGAGAAAAGATTTCTACTAGAAATAATAAATTAGTAGAGACAGTTTCAGGGGATATTGTTATCCAAGATTTAACTTATAATTATACACAAAATATTGAAGTTGCTTTAAATCACATTAATTTAGAGATAAAAGAAGGGGAGACCTTAGGTGTTATAGGTACAATTGGTAGTGGAAAAACAACGTTGATGAATTTATTATTAAAATTATATCCTGTACAAAATGGAAAAATTACGATTGGTGGAAAAGATATAAATGATATTCCACTTTCTGTTTTAAGAAGAAGTATTTGTTACATAACACAAGATTCCTTCTTATTTTCAAGTACATTAAAAGACAATATTAGTTTGTTTAGAGAAGACTATGGAGATGATGAAATCATGGAAAGTACTAAAAAGGCCATGATTAATGATGAAATTAGTCAAATGAATGATGGAATTTATACTGTACTGGGAGAAAGAGGTGTGGATTTGTCTGGTGGGCAAAGACAAAGAGTTGTAATTTCTAGAGCTTTTTTGCAAAAAAGCAATATTGTCATTTTTGATGATACATTCTGTGCTTTAGACAATAGAACAGAAGAAAAGTTATTAAAAAATATTAAAGAATTAACAAATGGAAAAACTTGCATCATCATATCCAATCGAATTTCAGATATTAAAGATGCGGACAAAATCATTGTGTTAGACGAAGGAAATATCATAGAAGCAGGAAATCATGAAAGTTTAATTAATCGAAGAGGCTTGTATAACAAATTTTATACACAACAATCTTCAAAAGAGGAAACAATTTTGAATTAGGAGGACACGAATGAAAAATAAAACAATATTAAGGGTAATGGAGCTTGCAAGACCACACAAAAAAGTCATAATGGTTACATCTCTATTATCACTTATAATAGGAATTGGCGAAATCATCAAACCATACTTATTAGAAGTTGCCATAGATGAATATATTAGTAAAGGCATTTTTGAAAAGAGTGGTATAACAGTTGCTTTAATTGGTGTGATTTATATTGGAATTGTATTATTAGGAAATATAATAGATTTTGTTACGACGACAACCGTTAATATGATGGGAGAAGAGGTTATCTATTCATTACGAAATCGACTTTTTAAGTTTACACAAAATGCCAATATAACCTTTCATGACAACACATCAGCTGGGAAGCTATTTGTTCGAATTACAAATGATGTTGAAGATATTTCCATGTTGTTTAAAGATATTGTTGCAACGTTTGTAAAAGATATTATTTTAATTATTGCAATTGCTGGAATTATGTTATATTTTAATTGTAAATTAGGTATGTTATCATTCATTATAGTACCATTTATTATTTTATTTTCAGCAACTTTAACAACGATACTAAATAGGCAATATGATGTTTCAAAAATTATCCGAACAAACTTAAATACATTTTTAGCAGAATCTATTTATGGAGCTAAAATTATAAAGGTATTTAATATCCAAAAGGAAAAACAAGAAGAATGCGAAACATTTACAAATGATTTTTGTAAAGCAAGAATTAAAACAGGTTTTATTGAAAGTTTATTACCAGCCTTAATGACAATTTTGGAAAATGTTGGAATTGCGATTATTGTGGTTGCTTGTACCAATCACATTTGGGGAATTAGTCTAGAAGTTGGTTTTATCTATGCATTTATAACGTATATGAAACAATTATTTGAGCCAATTACTAGAATTATAGAAAATATTGAAACAGTGCAAGAAGCATTTGTTTCTATTGACAAAATTTATGATATTTTGGATCAAAAACAATACTTAGAAGATTTTGAAACAGGAATTGAATTAAAAGATGTAAAAGGAAAAATTGAATTCAAAAATGTATGGTTTTCATATGATAAAGGACAAAATTGGATTTTAAAGGATGTTAGTTTTGTCATAAATCCCGGTGAAAGTATAGCACTAGTTGGGAAAACCGGTTCTGGAAAAACAACTATTACCAATTTAATCAACCGATTTTACGATATACAAAAGGGCGAAATTTTAATTGATGACATTAACATTAAAGATATTAACTTGCGAAGTTTAAGAAACAATATTGGGATTATCTTACAAGATCCGTTTATTTTTGCAAAAAGCATAAAAGATAATATAAAACTATACAAAAATTTAGATGATGATGAAGTTGAAGCAGCAATCGAACTTGCCTCTGCTGACGAATTTATTCATTCCTTGCCAGATGGTATAGAACAAGTGGCAAACGAAAGAGGAAATTCCTATTCAGAAGGACAAAAACAACTTATTGCTTTTGCGCGTGTTAATCCAAATATTTTTGTATTAGATGAGGCAACTGCTAATATTGACACTTATACAGAAAGTTTAATTCAGAAATCAATTGATCGTCTTTCTGCTGAAAAAACGTCAATTTTTATTGCACATCGATTGTCAACCATTATAAATGTAGACAAGATTATTGTTTTAAGTGAAGGACAAATTGTAGAAGAAGGAAACCATGAAACGTTACTTCAAACAGGTGGTTATTATTCAAAATTATACAATGCCTATTACGAAAGTTTAGGATAAGTCAAAAAAACATGAAAAATGCTAAAAAAATAAATAAAACTATTGATTTTTTTGTCAAAATATTGTATAATAAAAAAGAATAAATATGAAAATGTTTACATAAACGATAAATATTTTTATAAAAGGATGGTAAAAAATATGTTAAAAGAAAAATTTTTAAAAGTAGTAACAGCAAGTGCTTGTATTGCAAGTTTGATATTACCACACACAAGTATAGTATTAGCAGCAGCTTTGACAAACGAGAAAAACAACGAAGTTAATACGATAAAACTTATTTCATCGGCTTATCATGAAGGTGGTGATGAATCAAGCCAAAGTTTGTCAGAAGAAGGTAGAGGGAAATATGATAAACAGCAATATATCTATACTTTTGGAGGAAAACAAGGAACGGAAATTTTAAAGGTATTAAGAGAAGATGATAGAGATTCATCAGGACTTTTATTTTCTGACGCATTTTATTGTTTAGATGGAAATAATTCTTTCCCATCGTATAATGGAGCCATAGAATATAACCGAACTATTGCTGATTTCTTTGCTGAAAATCCATCAACTCTTGGATTAAGCTCTGCCAATTATAATTCATTATGTTGGTTGCTAGATAATATGTATTTAAGAAAACAAATGACTGCAGAACAAAGAGCAATTCAAAAAGATGCTATAATAGAAAATGCATTTGCAGACATATTAAATTCAGGA
This sequence comes from uncultured Clostridia bacterium, assembly GCA_947369305.1. Next base: position 767 of record CANBLA010000046.1, on the reverse strand, counting down.
TATGTAGATGCAACAACGATCGATGATATCAAAGCAGTAGTAACAGATGATGATATTGAAGTTGTTCAACAATGGGCTATTTGGTATTTTACAAATTATGGAGAAGAAACTATTCAACATATTCCTTTTACAAATGCAGAAAAAACTTTACCAATTATTGATTTAACAGATATCATGCAAAATACAGACAACATGGAAAGCACAAGATATAACTGGCTTAATGTTTTGTATCGATACTTTGTAAATACAGCTTTAGACAATAAAGACAAAGAATTTACAACGACTAATTCATCTTATCCAACTATAGCAAATAGAAATGTAACTTACACAGTAGAAGGAAGCAATTATAAAATAGGACCATTTAGAATAACTGCTCCATCTAGTGATTTAACAAGTAGTGATTATCAAATCACTTTAACAAATGGAACAAGCGAGTTATTATCAACAGCTTATACCATAAAAGATAAAGATGGAAACAACATTGATAAAAAGATAAATGAAATTTTTGATACTGATTATTATATATATTTACCAACAAATTCAAACGATGTTTCTAATATAAAATTAAATGTAAGTTATACAAAATTTGGAACAAAGGCATCTGTATGGCAAGCAGAAGATGCAACCTATCAGCCGTTAGTATTGGTTACAAAAGAAGGAGAGCCAATAACAGATAGTGTAGAAGTAAAAATCGCACCACAATACGATTTAGCTTTAAGAAAATATATTGTTGCAGTAAACGATAAAGAAATTACAAATAGAACACC
>CANBLA010000045.1 GCA_947369305.1 uncultured Clostridia bacterium | reverse complement strand
TGTGTTCGGATTAAAATAGAAAAAATACCCAATGTTAAATGGGGTTTCTTAAGTTGTGTTTATGAAATTTTAAATTGGATAAAATAAAATGGTAAGAAATGTAAATATTTCATGTATTTATATTTGTTTTTTGTTTGATAGAAGGTAAAATTTGGAGAAAAAATAGCAAAATAGTCGGAAAATTTTTATAAATTGAAAATGTATTCATAAAATTGATACGAAAGAAAAGGAGAGAATAATGGAAAGAAAGAAAGAAGGTTTTGTAAAAAATAATAAAGAAAATAGGAGAAATCCTCATAGTGCAGTTAAAAAGCCTAATAATCGAAATTTAAAAAAACAAGATAAACCCATCATAAAAGAAAACAACAAGCCAAAAATGGGATCTAATAAGGGAGAAGTGACATTCAAAAAAGAAAAATTAAAAATTGTTCCACTTGGTGGTTTGCAAGAAGTTGGAAAAAATATTACAGTTTTTGAGTATGGAAATGAGATGCTAATTGTAGATTGTGGTGTGTCATTTCCTGAAGATGATATGCTTGGGATTGACTTAGTTATACCAGATTTTACGTATTTAGTTAAAAACAAAGATAAAATCAAAGGATTAGTAATTACACATGGGCATGAAGATCACATTGGCTCAATTCCATATTTATTAAAAGAATTAAACGTACCAATTTATGCAACTAAATTGACTGCAGGTTTGATTAATAATAAATTAGAAGAACATCGACTAACCAAACAAGCTAAAATGCACATTGTAAAACAAGGGGATAAAATCACGTTAGGTAAATTCAAAGTAGAGTTTATCAAAAGTTGCCATAGTATTCCAGATGCGGTTGCTCTTGCAATTACCACACCAGTTGGAGTGATTGTTCATACAGGCGATTTTAAAATTGATTACACACCAATTAATGATGAAACGATGGATTTTGGCCGTTTAGCAGAACTTGGTAATCAAGGTGTTTTAGCACTAATGTCGGATAGTACAAATTCGGAGCGAAAGGGCTATACGATGTCTGAGCGTACAGTTGGAGAAGTATTTGATAAATTATTTATCAATTGTACAAAAAGAATTGTTGTGGCAACTTTTGCATCCAATGTTTATCGTATTCAGCAAATTGTTAATTCAGCAGTTGCAAACAATCGAAAAATTGCAGTTTCTGGTAGAAGTATGGTAAATATGATTGAAACAGCAATGGAACTAGGCTATATTGATGTTCCTAAAAACGTATTTATCGATATTGATATGATTAACAATTACACAGATGACCAACTTGTAATTATTACAACAGGAAGCCAAGGAGAACCAATGTCTGCTTTGACCAGAATGGCAACAGGTGAGCACAGAAAAGTGCATATCACAGCAAATGATTTAGTAATCATTTCAGCAACACCAATTCCGGGAAATGAAAAATATGTTTCCAAAGTGATTGATGACTTGATGAAAATTGGAGCAGAGGTGGTTTATAGTTCACTTGCAGATGTTCACGTGTCACGGACATGCTTGTCAAGAAGAGCAAAAACTAATGCTTGCTTTAGTTAGACCAAAATATTTTATTCCTGTCCATGGTGAATATAGGCATCTAAGAGCACATAGTGAAACAGCAAAATTAATGGGTGTTGACCCGAAAAATATCTTTTTAATGACCAATGGACGTGTAATGGAAATAGATGAAAAACGAGCTAGACTTAGTGGAACTGTTCCGTTTGGCAGAGTGATGGTAGATGGATTAGGAGTTGGAGATGTTGGAAATATTGTTTTAAGAGATAGACAGCATTTGTCCCAAGATGGTTTAATTATTGTAGTTATTACAATGGATTCATCTACAGGTGAAGTTGTAGCAGGACCAGATATTATTTCAAGAGGATTTGTGTATGTTCGCGAATCTGAAAACTTAATGGATGATGTAAAAGTGGTGATAAAAAAAGAAATCAATAATTGTGTCAAAAATAATATAACAGATTGGACCACAATCAAAAGTTCAATCAGAGATTCGTTAAGAGAATATATTTATAAGACAACAAAGAGAAATCCGATGATTTTGCCGATTATTATGGAAGTTTAAAAACAAAGAGCTCGAAATTGAAATTTCGAGTTCTTTAAGTTTAAATAAAGAAACCGGCAACGCCAAGTAAATTTCTTAAGATAAATATTTACAAAACTATAAAAAAATGATACACTATAAAATAATGTAAAAAAGAGGAGGAGACAATGGAAACACAAGAATTAGCAAATTTAATTTTTCCAAATGCAAAGGAAATTTCTTATTATGAAGAAAAATATAAAACAAGAGATTTGAAAGAACGGGGCAATTGTGACACGTTTTGCACCAAGCCCAACAGGATTTGTGCATATTGGAGGTTTATATCAAGCTTTTGTTGCTAAAAAACAAGCAGAACAAACCAATGGTGTATTTTTTCTAAGGATTGAAGACACTGACCAAAAAAGAGAAGTTGAAAATGGAATAACAGGAATTATTTCTGCTTTAAAAAGCTATGGAATTGAGCCAGATGAAGGTATGATAGATGAGGAAAACTGGTGTGGTGAATATGGACCATACAAACAATCTTTACGCAAAGAAATTTATCAAGCATATGCAAAAGACTTGTTAAAAAAAGGTTTGGCATACCCATGTTTTTGTACTAGTGAAGAATTGGATGAAATCCGTTCTAACCAAGAAAAAGCAAAAGAGAGAACAGGTTATTTTGGAAAATGGACAAAGTGCAGAAATATGCCAATTGACATGGCAGTAGATAAAATTAAAAATGGAGAAAGTTATATTATTCGTTTAAAATCTCCCGGTAATCCAGAGAGAAAAATTAAGCACAAAGATGCTATAAAAGGCGGAGTTGATATGCCAGAAAATGATCAAGATATTGTTATCATTAAATCAGACGGACTTCCAACTTATCATTTTGCGCATGCGATTGATGATCATTTAATGGGAACCAATTTGGTAATTCGTGGTGACGAGTGGCTTCCCTCTGTACCACTTCATTTGCAACTTTTTTATGTGTTAGGTTTCAAGGCTCCCAAATATGCACATATTGCACCACTTATGAAAAGCGAAGATAGTGGAAAAAGAAAGTTAAGTAAACGTAAAGACCCAGAAGCTGCAGTAAGTTTTTATAAAGAAGAAGGAATTCCAAAACAATCTGTGAAAGAATATTTAATGAATATTGCCAATTCTAATTTTGAAATGTGGAGAAAGCAAAATCCAGATAAATCTATGGAGGAATTTGGGTTTGACTTAAAGAAAATGGGAGTAAGTGGTGCACTTTTCGATATGACGAAAATGCTAGATGTTTCCAAAAATGTTATTTCTAAATATTCTGCGGAAGAAGTATATGATGAAGCTCTTATATGGGCAAAAGAATACGATGAAGAACTTGTCAAATTATTGGAAGATAGAGAATATTCGCTAAAAGTTTTGGGGATTGAACGTGGCAATAGTAAACCAAGAAAAGATATTAGCAAATGGTCAGAATTAAAACATGCGATCTGTTATATGTATGAATTAAATAAGAAAAACACGCATTTTGAATACCAAAAAATTACAGATAAATGTGAAATTGAAAAAATTATCAATTTGTATTTTGAAAAGTATTACAATGAAAAAGACGACAAAGAAGTTTGGTTTAACAAAATGAAAGATTTAGCAGAAGAATTAGGCTATAGTAGAGAAGTAAAGGAATATAAAGCAAATCCAGATGCTTATAAGGGACATGTTGGCGATATTAGTACAGTTATTCGTGTAACATTAACAGGAAGATGCCAGACACCAGATTTGTATGAAATTATGCAGGTTTTAGGAAAAGAAGAGATTTTGAGGAGAATTTAGATTAAAAAATGGAATATCAAATTGGTGATACGATTGAAATGAAAAAACAGCATCCATGTGGGAGTAAAAAGTGGAAAATTACGCGTGTGGGAGTAGATTTTAAATTTCAATGTTTAGGGTGTGAACATGTCATTGTTGTACCAAGAGAAAAAGCATTGAAAATGATAAAAAAGAAACTCTAATGCATATTTTAAACAAATTGTCAAGTTGACAAATTGACATAAATATGATATAATAAAAGTTAGGGCAAAATTCTTGACACAGGATGGATAAAGTGATAAATATTAAAAGTAGTAGGAGAAATTAAAATGAATACTGTAAAAATTGGAAAGGTTTATCGACATTTTAAAGGAAATTATTATTTTGTAGAAAATATTGCATTGGATTCGGAAACAAAAGAGAGAATGGTTGTTTACAAACCAATTTATGATCGAGAAGATTCGCGGAATTTGGGTAAGACGTGAAAAAATGTTTTTAGAAGAAATTCCCGAAAGACCAGATAACATCACTGGTCAAAAACACAGATTTGAATTAGCTACAGAATTAGAGAAAGATTTTACAAAATAAAGGAGAAAATATGATTGATATTAAATTTTTAAGAGAAAATCCAGATGATGTTAAAGAAAATATCAAAAAGAAATTTCAAATGCACAGAATAGATTTAGTAGATCAAGTAATTGAATTGGATAAAAAGGCAAGGGAATTGATTGTAAAAGGCGACGAATTGCGCCAAAGCAGAAATTTACTAAGCAAAGAAATTGGAAATTTCATGCGTGAAGGAAAAAAAGAAGAGGCAGAAGACACAAAAGCAAAAGTAAATGCCATCAATGAAGAACTTGTACAAAATGAAAAACTTGAAACTGAATATAGGGAAAAAGTAAATAGTATTATGATGAAAATCCCAAATATGATGCATGAATCTGTGCCAAGAGGAAAAGATGATAGTGAAAATGTTGAAGTACAAAAATATGGAGAACCAATTGTTCCAGATTATGAAATTCCTTATCATGCGGAAATAATGGAAAGTTTGTCTGGTTTGGATTTGGATAGTGCGCGTCGCGTGGCTGGAAATGGCTTTTATTATTTGATGGGAGATATTGCACAATTGCATTCTGCCATTATTACGTATGCTCGTGATTTTATGATTGAAAAAGGTTTTACCTATTGTATTCCTCCTTTTATGATTCGTAGTGATGTAGTAACAGGTGTTATGAGTTTTGAAGAGATGGATGCGATGATGTACAAAATCGAAGGAGAAGATTTGTATTTGATTGGTACAAGTGAGCATTCTATGATTGGAAAATTTAAAGGACAACTTTTGAAAAAGGAAGAATTGCCTTATACAATGACGTCGTATTCGCCTTGCTTCAGAAAGGAAAAGGGGGCACATGGAATTGAAGAAAGAGGTGTATATCGAATTCATCAGTTTGAGAAACAAGAAATGATTGTTGTATGTGAACCAAAAGAGAGCTATGAATGGTATGATAAAATGTGGCAGTATACAGTAGAATTGTTTAGGAGTTTAGAAATTCCGGTTCGAACGTTAGAATGTTGTAGTGGAGATTTGGCGGATTTGAAGGCAAAAAGTGTGGATGTAGAAGCTTGGAGTCCAAGACAACAGAAATATTTTGAAGTTGGAAGTTGTTCCAATTTGACAGATGCACAGAGTAGACGTTTAGGAATTCGTGTCAAAGGAGAGAAGGAAAATTATTTGCCACATACATTAAATAATACAGTTGTTGCGCCACCAAGAATGCTGATTGCCTTTTTAGAAAATCATTACAAGAAAGATGGAAGTGTGGATATTCCAGAGGTTTTGTGGAAATATATGGGTGGAAAGAAAAGGCTAGAGAAAAGTAAATAAATATTAGAAAACAGGTAGCTAAGACAGCATTGCCTGTTTTAGCTATTTTATAAAAAAGTGCATAATAGGACTAATTATGCATTTTTCCTAAAATGGTTGTTTTTTTGAGAGAAATAGTATACAATATAGCTATTAGTTTAGGAGATGAGAAAAATGAATGAATTAGAAAAAAATATTGGTTATCATTTTAAGAATAAACAATTACTAAAAACAGCACTTACCCATACATCTTATGCATATGAACATAAAGTAGATAGCAATGAAAGACTGGAATATTTAGGTGATAGCATATTGGAATTTGTGAGTAGTAAGTATTTGTTCGAGAATTTTGAAAAGTTATCAGAAGGAGAAATGACTAAAGTTAGAGCATATAGTGTGTGTGAAGACAGTTTATATAACATTGCTCAAAAGCATAATTTTAGTGATTTCTTATACTTGGGAAGAAGTGAGAAAATGTCCAATTCCATCAAAAAAGCATTGATTGCAGATAGTGTGGAAGCAGTAATTGCTGCCATTTATTTAGATGGTGGATTGGAGCCTGTGGAGAAATTTATTTTGGAAAATATTGAAGAGCAAATTGAATTTGCGAGCCATAATGTTGGCATGAAGGATTATAAGACAGTATTGCAAGAAGAATTGCAAAAAAATGGTGAAGTTGTCATAAAATATAATTTAATAAGAGAAGAAGGACCAGATCATGCTAAAATATTTACCATAAATGTAGAATGTGATGGAAAAAAGTTAGCCGAAGGCATTGGAAAAAGTAAGAAGAAAGCAGAAATGGAAGCGGCTAGAATTGCATTGGAAGGATTGAAAAAGGAAGGAAAATAACATGAAAAAACAATATATTATTCCCATATTTGTTCCTCATTTAGGATGCCCTAATGAATGTATCTTTTGTAATAAAAGAAAGATTAGTGGAGAACTAGAGAATGTAACAGAACAAGATGTAAGGAATACAATTGAGTATTATTTGGATATTTTTAAGGAAAAAAGTGTAGACAAAGAAGTTGCTTTTTTTGGTGGGAGTTTTACTGGAATTGATGTAGAAATGCAAAATCGATTATTAAGTGTTGCATATGAATATGTGAAAGCAAAAAAAATAAATGGAATACGAATATCAACAAGACCAGATTATATTGATAAAAAGACATTGAAACGATTGAAAAAATTTAAAGTCAGAACCATTGAGTTGGGTGTTCAATCAACGAAGCAAGGCCTGAGATTATCGGTCTTGTACTTGGGGCATTTATTATTTCTGCTGCTACAAAGGAGTACCGCTCTACGGCAGGCTCTTCTACCATGACCCGGTTCGTGCTGGGAATGATTATTATGATTGGCTCTTTAGTATTCTTAGGATGCCCGCTGCGTATGATTATCCGTATGTCGGCAGGCGATTTAAATGCATGGGTGGCGCTTATCGGATTTATCTTAGGGGTAGCCACAGGGGTGTTTGCCTTAAAGCAGGGCTTCAGTCTTGGAAGGGCTCATGTGACAAACAAGGCAAGCGGTGCGGTAATGCCGGTAATTATGGCGGGAATTCTTGTGCTAGCACTTTGTACGTCCCTTCTTAAGGCAAGCGAGGCAGGTCCGGGAAGCCTTCATGCACCGGTTATTGCTTCCCTGATTGGAGGCCTTGTTTTCGGCGCGTTTGCACAGAAATCCAGAATGTGCTTTGCAGGAAGTATGCGTGACATTATCTTAATGAAGAATTTTGACTTATTCAGTGTAATCGCAGGATTATTTGTCGTGATGCTGGTGTTTAATGTGG
>CANBLA010000044.1 GCA_947369305.1 uncultured Clostridia bacterium | reverse complement strand
AAAGAATTTATCAAAGCCCTGGACGAATTGGAAAAAGAAAGAGGAATTGAAAAAGCCTATTTAATCGAGTCTTTAGAAGCAGCACTTGTGACAGCATATAAAAGAGAATTTGATACCGTGGACAATGTAAAAGTTACCATTGATGATAAAACAGGAGAACTTCATATTTATTCCGTAAGAGATGTTGTAGAAGAATTAGAAGATCCATTACTTGAAATCGACTTAGAATCTGCTAGAAAAATTGACTCAAACTATAATGTTGGAGATGTTGTAAATTTAGAAATTAAACCAAAAGATTTTGGAAGAATTGCTGCACAAACAGCCAAACAAGTTGTTGTTCAAAAAATAAGAGAAGTCGAAAGAAACATGATATTTACGGAATTTAATGACAAAAAAGGCGAAATTGTTTCTGGCATTATTCAAAAAGCCGATGGTGGCGTTGTTGTCATGGATTTAGGAAAACTAGAAGGTGTAATGCCATTAAAAGAACAAATCCATTCTGAAACTTATAAAGTAAATGACAAAGTCAGAGGTTATGTAGTCGATGTGGAAAGAGGTGCCAAAGGAAATCCACAAGTTATTGTTTCCAGAAGCCATCCCGATTTTGTCAGAAAATTATTTGAATTTGAAATTCCTGAAATTTATGAAGGACTTATTGAAATCATGAGTGTTTCAAGAGACGCAGGTTCCAGAAGTAAAGTTGCTGTTTATTCGAAAAATGAAGACATTGATCCAGTTGGTTCATGTGTCGGACAAAAAGGAGTACGTATTCAAAATATTATCAATGAGTTAAATGGCGAAAAAATTGATGTTATTGAATGGAATGAAGATCCTTCGATTTATATTGCAGCAGCCCTACTTCCAGCACAAGTTATGGCAGTTGACATCCGAGAAGAAGAAAAATTTGCGCAAGTGGTTGTGCCAGATGATCAATTATCATTAGCCATTGGAAAATCTGGGCAAAATGCTCGATTAGCAGCTAGATTAACTGCTTGGAAAATCGATATAAAATCAGAAACACAAATGCGAGAAATTTTGCTTCGTCAAGCAGAAGAAAATGCCGAAGAAGAGGGAGCTGATGCTCAAGATGAATAAAAAGAAACCAACAAGAACCTGCATGGGATGCAACCAAGCCAAAGAAAAACAAGAACTTTTGCGTATTGTCAAATCCAAAGAAGATGGGATTCAAATTGATTTAACAGGCAAAAAAAATGGTAGAGGTGCATATATATGTAAGAATGAGCAATGTTTAGATAAAGTGATAAAATCAAAGCGTTTGCAAAAAGTATTTGAACAAGAAATTGGGCAAGATATTTATGAAAATTTGAGAGGTGTGATTGTTGATAAATAAGGTTTATGGGCTGCTCGGACTAGGGGCAAGAGCAGGAAAAGTTGTCTCTGGCATGGATGCTGTTAGCGATGAAATCAAAAGAAATAAAATTAAATTGCTAATTATTGCAAAAGATACATCAGAGAAAACAGCAAACAACATTAAGTATTTAGCACAAAGAAAAAAAGTACCAATTTTAAGGATTGGAACCATTAAAGATAATAGCAAAGCGATTGGAAAAGAAAATCGAGCCGTTATTGGAATTAAAGATAAAAATATATCAGAAGGTATAAAGAAATTATGTGGGGGTGAAGCTTTTGGGGAAAATTAAAATTTATGAATTAGCCAAAGAATTAGATGTGGAAAGTAAAAAGCTAATTGAACTAGCTGTGAAAAATGGGATTGGAGCAAAAAGTCATTTAAGCAGTATTTCAGACGAGGAGTGTAAAGTCTTGAAAAAAATTATAAAAGGAGAGTCTTCTAAAAAGCAAGAAAAAATGGCAGAAGATACGAAAAAAATGAAGAAATCAACAGAAACACCAGTTATTATAAGAAGAGAAGTTATTATAAATGAAGATGAAAATAAAAATAAAGAACTGGAAAAAAAGAAAAAAGAAGAACAAGCTAGAAAAAATGATGTTGGTTTTATTCACCAAAATCGAAACAAGGATTATAATATCGTTTATCGAAATAAGCCAACTAAGCCTATGACAATGAACGAGTTATTTGGCATTGGTAAAAAAGAAGAAAAACCAAAGAATGTGGAGAAAAAAAATCCCCCAATACAAGAAAAAGTAGAAGAGAAATCTGAAGTGCAAGAAGTAAAAGTAGAAAAGAAAATAGTCGAAGAAGGTAAAGAAACTGCCCAAAAGCATACGTATCCGCACAAAAATAATTATAATAATGGTCGTACGAATAATTATTCAAATCGAAATAGTGAAAATAGAGGAAATTACAACAACAGAAATAATGACAATCGAGGAAACTATAATAACCGAAATGGTGAAAATAGAAATAACTTCAATAATCGAAATGGAAATTATAATCGCAATCATAATAATTTTAATAATGGAAATAATAATCAAAGACGTAATAGTAATGGTGCTAATAATAGACCAAATTTCCAAAGAAAACAGGGGATGGATGATAGAAGAATCGACAAAAAAATAAAAAATATCATGGAAATGGATATTCCAGAAAAGGATAATGTCAGAGATTATAACAACAACAATAACAAAAACCGAGACAGAATGAAACAAAACCAGAAAATGAATGACCAAAGACAACCAAGAAAAAATCGTAAAAATGACGAAAATGATTTCAACTCTGGTAAATTAAATAATCTAAAAAAACAAAACCAATTATCCAATATGTTTGACGAAGGTGAAATGCTAGATTATTACGATTTAAGCACTGAAAGAGGAAAACGTGGCAAAAAGAGAAATAAATCGCAAGAAAATAGAACCAAACAAAAAATCTTTAAGTTAACCGAAATCACAATTCCAGAAAACATTACTGTCAAAGATTTAGCAGTCGAAATGAAAATCACTAGTAGCGAAGTCATCAAAAAATTACTAGGTTTAGGCGTTATGGCTACTATTAATGACAACATTGATTTTGATACTGCCTACCTAATTGCCCAAGAATTTGGCATCAATGCCATCAAGAAAAACATTGTAACAGACGAAGATATTCTAATCGATGAAACCGAAGACACCGAAGAAGAATTAAAACCACGTCCACCAGTCATCGTTGTAATGGGTCACGTAGACCATGGAAAAACTTCACTTTTAGATGCCATTCGAAAAACCAACGTCATCGAAGGAGAATCAGGTGGAATTACACAACACATTGGTGCTTATCAAGTAGAAATTAATAGCAGACAAATCACATTTTTAGATACACCCGGACACGAAGCATTCACCAGCATGCGTGCCAGAGGAGCTATGATTACCGATATTGCTATTTTAGTGGTAGCTGCTAACGATGGTGTCATGCCACAAACCGTAGAAGCAATCAATCATGCAAAAGCAGCAGAAATTCCAATTATTGTTGCTATCAACAAAATGGATTTACCAGATGCCAATGTCGAAAAAGTCAAACAAGAACTAATGCAATATGAACTTGTTCCAGAGGAATGGGGCGGAGATACAATTTTTGTGCCAATATCTGCAAAACAAGGGATAGGAATTGACAATTTACTAGAAATGGTATTACTAGAAGCAGATGTCCTAGAACTCAAAGCAAATCCAACCAAACAAGCCAAAGGAACCATCATCGAAGCCAAACTAGACAAAACCAGAGGACCAGTAGCCACGATGCTTGTACAAAGAGGAAAACTAGACGTTGGAGACACAATTATCGTTGGTTCAAGCATAGGTAGAATCCGTACTATGAAAAATGCCAAAGGCAAAAACGTAAAATTTGCTTTGCCATCCACGCCAGTTGAAATTACAGGATTACACTCTGTACCAGAAACAGGTGATACCTTCTATGAAGTAAAAGACGAAAAAACAGCAAAACACCTAATCGAGAAGAGAAAATACGAACAAAGACAAAAAACAATTGCCAAATCCAATGTAGTAACCTTAGACGATTTATTCAGCAAAATTGAAAGTGAAAACCTAAAACAATTAAACCTAATCGTAAAAGCCGACGTACAAGGTTCCGTAGAAGCATTAAAGCAATCACTTGAAAAATTATCAAACGACGAAGTACGCGTCAAAGTCATCCACTCAAATGTTGGAGGAGTAACCGAAACAGACGTAACCCTTGCCAAAGTTTCAAGCGCGATCATTATCGCCTTCAACGTGCGACCAGAAGTCATAGCCAAAACCATAGCAGACAAAGAAGAAGTAGAAATCAAAACCTATTCTGTCATCTACGACGCCATAAACGACGTAGAAGCAGCTATGAAAGGCTTATTAGATCCAATTTACAAAGAAGTAGTTATTGGAAATGCAGAAGTAAGGCAAACATTCAAAGTATCCAATATAGGAACCATTGCAGGATGTTACGTACAAACAGGAAAAGTCAGTCGAAACGCAGGCATTCGAGTTATCCGAGACAACATCGTCCTACACGATGGCAAACTAATATCCCTAAAGCGATTCAAAGACGACGTCAAAGAAGTCGACAAAGGCTACGAATGCGGACTCCAAATCGAAAACTACAACGACATCCAAGAAGGTGACTCACTAGAAGTCTACATCATGGAAGAAGTAAAACGTTAAAAAAGGAGAAAACTTATGTCAAATACCCGAATACAAAAAGTCAACCAAGAACTAAAACGAGAAATTAGCCACATCATATCTCAACAACTAAACAACACTAACCTAAAAAAAGGACTCATCTCAGTCACCTCAGTAAAGACCAGTCCAGACCTAAAATTTGCCCGTATATATATTAGTATGATAAACGTAGGTGACAAAAAAGAAACCCTAAAAGCCCTAAAAAAAGCCAGCGGATTTATCCGCACGCAAATTGCCCAAAAAGTCAATCTAAAATACACCCCTGAACTTATTTTCGAATTTGACGAAAGCATCGAATATGGGGACAGAATTGACAACATATTAAAAGACATCACCAAAGACTTAAAAAAACCAGAATAGGAGAAAGATTATGACATTAGATGACATATTAAAAGAAATAAAAAAGGCGCAAAACATCTGTATTTTAGCTCATGAAGGTCCAGATGGAGACGCCATTGGAAGCAGTTTAGGACTGTATTTTATCTTAAAACAAATGGGTAAAAATCCAGAAGTTCTAATGAAAAAAGTACCAGAAACTTTTGCCTTTTTACCAGGATTTGAAACCATCAAAGAAATGCCAACAGTAAAAAAATTTGATATGGCAATCGTAGTCGATTGCCCAGACATCAAAAGAGTCAGTAGTGATTTTATTCCATATTTCGAAACAGCAGAAGTAAAAGTCGAATTTGACCATCATATGAACAATTCGATGTTTGCCGATTATAACGTCGTCAATCATGTTTCGCCAGCTTGTACACAAATTCTAGTTGCTAGTTTTGACTATTTAGAAATTCCATTATCTAAAGAAACTATGACATGTTTTTTAACAGGAATTATCACGGATACTGGTGGATTTAAAAATTCTGGTATTACCATAGAAACCTTTGAAATTGCAGGAAGAGCACTAGATGCAGGAATTAATTTGCCCCAAATTTATAAACAAAGTATGTTAAACATGACTAGAAACAAATTTGAAGCACGAAAACTTGCAATGGACAGAATGGAATTTTTTGCTGACGGAAAAATTAGTTTTACATACATTAATAAACAAGACATTCAAAATCTTAACTTAAAAGACGGCGACCATGAAGGAATTGTTGAAATTGGAAGAAATATAAAGAATGTAGAAGTATCGATTTTTTTACATGAAGAAGAAAAAGGCTACAAAATTTCTTTGCGTTCTAATGAATATATTAATGTTGCAGAAGTATGTATGATATTTGGTGGAGGCGGTCATATTAGGGCAGCAGGTGCCAATACTACCATGTCTTTAGAAGAAGCAAAACATGCTTTAGTAAGAGAAATTGAAAAAAGATTAAAATAGACAAGGAGGAACTTGCAAGTAATTGAGTGCGAGTTCCTTCTTTTTGGAGAAATGTTATGAAATCTGGAATTGTTATTATTGAAAAAGAAGCAGGATATACCTCACAAAATATTGTATCAAAAGTCAAAAAAATATTGAATGTAAAAAAGGCAGGTCATATTGGAACCTTAGACCCATTAGCAACGGGAGTTTTACCAGTTTTGATAGGCGATGCTACGAAATTATCCAAATATCTAATAGAACATGATAAAACGTATATTGCTACCATACAGTTAGGTCAAAAAAAAGACACAGGAGATGAGGAAGGAAATGTACTTGAGGAAGCTGAAGTAGGCTTTTTAGACGAAGAGACAGTAAAACACATTCTTAAACAAATGCAGGGTAAACAAAAACAAGCTCCACATCCATATTCTGCTGTAAAAATCAATGGAAAAAAGCTTTATGAATATGCAAGAGAAGGGAAAAGCATAGAAATTCCCAAAAGAGAAATTGAAATTTATTCCATAAAATTGCTTGGAATCGATAACTTAAAAAAGCAAATTTCCTTTGAAGTATCCTGTTCCAAAGGAACGTATATTAGAGTTTTATGCGAAGATATTGCGGAAAAATTAGAAACGGTTGGATATATGAAATTTTTGCAAAGAACAAAAGTAGATAAATTTAGCATTGAAAAAGCGGTAATATTAGAAGAATTGACGGAAAAAAATATAATTTCAGTAGAGGAATTATGCAAAGAATATCCCAAAATAGAATTAAACGAGAGAAAATTAGAACTTTTTTTAAATGGAGTTAGATTGACGGTTTCTAAACGTGAGGGAATCTATAATGTTTATCAGAATGGAAAATTTATTGGTTTAGGTGTTGTAGAAAATAAATTATTGAAAAGAGATGTGGTGATAAGTTAAATTTAGAGAAGTCAAATTTTTTAAAACCTCTTGCTAAATTTTTCAATTTACCATATAATAAAAATAAAAATTCAATGAAGAAGAGAAAAAATGGTAAAAAAGAAGGATTTTATTTTAATTTATTTAATTTTACTTGCTGTTGTGATTGGTTTTATGGTGGCAAGTGTGATTGCGTTTTATTGGTTTCATAAAACAGATGATAAAATACAAGCTGGTGTATATATCAAAGGTGTCAATGTATCGGGGCTGACGAAAGACGAAGCAAAAAGATTGGTGCAGGAAAGTTTGGATTTGGAATTAAATGATCATCTGATTTTAAAATATAAAAATTATGAATATTATGTTGAAATTGAACAATTTGATGCAAAATTCGATGTAGAAGCTTCTGTAGATTTTGTTTATCGTATTGGTCGAAGTGGAAATATGGTAAAAGATATTAAAGATTATGTCGCAATATTAATGGCAAAAATCGATGTTGACCCTATTTTAACTTACAATAAGGAAGCCTTAATTTCGTATCTTGAAACCATTGGAGCGCAACTGCCAGACCAATTAGAGCAAAGTAGTTATTATATGGAGAACGACAAAGTCATGATTACTAATGGAAAAAATGGTGCCAAAATTTACATGGAGGAACTAGAACAAACAATTTTTGATGCGATTCAAGATATTAGCTATAAAAATGCCTCGATTGATATTCCAACCTATACAGAATATCCAGACAAAATTA
>CANBLA010000043.1 GCA_947369305.1 uncultured Clostridia bacterium | reverse complement strand
TTTTAAAAGGAATGGCTTCTAATGTTGTGGATGAAGCAATTGTGGTTTTGAAGCCACATGTAAAACTAAAGCAAAGTGAGTATAATAGGAATGGAAAACGTACTTTGCACGATAAAAATAAAAAAATGATTGTCTTGAAAGAGGCCGAGAGTACAATTAATGCGTATGTAAAAAAATTACAAAAAGATGCCAAAAGAAATGAAACACAAAAGTTAAAAATAAAATATAAATTCTTACAAATCTTTAATGTTGCCCTGATTTTGACAATTATAATAGCAAGTTGTATCCTTTATTAATAGAAAATGGACATAAAATTCTTTACAAAGAATATATTAGGAATATACTGAAGAAAGAGGTGAAAAGTTTTGGAAAGAATTTTAAATGATAACGAAAAAATTAGAAGAGCAGAAGAAATTTATTACAGACGAAATCACAGAAATATTTCCATTTCGCAAAGGGAGACGAAAAAACCAAAAACGTATTTAGGAAGCAAAATTTTATTGGAAATGCTGATTTTAGTTATACTTGCAGTAGTTGTATTTGCGGTAAAAAATAAGGATTATATTTTTACAGAAAATTTTTTAAATAGTTTTGCCCAATATAATATTAGTCTTACCGAAAAGTTTAATTCACTTATGGCTTATTTTAAAGAGGAAGAAAGTGAAAAAGACGTTTTTATCAATCGAGAAGAAAATAAAGAAGAATTAAATAGTCAGCAAGAGACGAATATGAATAAGCAAGAAAATCCTGCAGAAGTTATACAAACACAAGGAAGTGAAGTTCAGCCACAAAGTATTGTAACAGATGTAGCATCTCTTAAAAATTTAATTCATTTTATAAAGCCAATAGAAGGAATTGTAAGTTCTGGATTTGGAAGTCGAGAATCGCAATATCAAAATGTAACGGGAGCACACACAGGAATTGACCTTGCTGCAGATCAAGGAACAAAAATAAAATCTGCCATGACAGGTACAGTTACACAAGTTTCAACAGAAGGAGATTATGGTAATCATATTAGAATTACCAAAGATAATGTGACAACTTTATATGCGCATTGTCTAGAAATGTATGTTGCAGAAGGACAAGAAATTGCAGAAGGACAAGAAATTGCTAGTGTTGGAAGTACGGGAAACAGTACAGGTCCACATTTGCATTTCGAAATTCGTATTGATAATAACCCGATCAATCCTGCAGAAGTAATCCAATTTTAGGAGGTTAATTTGAAAGTAGAAATTAATTTAAAAATTATTTTGCTTGCTATTTTGTTTATTGTATTAGAACAATTTGATATTTATTTAATATTTATTATTTTTATAACATTACATGAGCTAGCACATGTAGCAGTTGGAATGTTGATGCGGTTTGCGACCAGAGGTTTTTTCCATTAATCCACTTGGTGTATCTGCTCAATTTTATACCTATAAGAGTAGGAAAAGTAGAACCAAAATAGTTACATATTTAGCAGGACCTGTTCTAAATTTGCTAATGGCAATACTTTGTGTGTTTATCCCAATAGATGAAGGGATACAAATGAAAATTATTTATACGAATTTGTTATTAGCCATTTTTAATTTAATACCAATTATGCCACTAGATGGTGGGAAAATTTTAAAAGAAGTATTAGTCAAAAAGATAGGAAATAAAGATGCGACTATTTTTATGAGCCGATTGACTCAAGTAATTTTGATTGGAATCACACTATTGTATAGTGTTGCAATATTGCACATAAAGAATTTTGCACTGTTTTTGTTAATCCTGTATTTATGGTATTTGAAATATAGAGAGGATAGGAAAGTTAAGAGCATGATTCGTGCGTATGAGGTGATTGAGAGAAGTTAAAGTAAAAATAAAAAAATGCAAAAATACTTGCATTTTTTTTTATTTGTGATACAATAAGCGAAAATATGTTTGAATGGAGGAGAAAATGTTTGCGTATATAAAAGGAAATTTAGCAGAAAAACTAAATAATTATGTGGTTGTAGAAACAATGGGAATTGGTTATAAAATTTTTATGTCAGAAACAGCCATTTTAAAGATTGGTGAAATTGGTGATCAAGTAAAAGTACATACGCATTATCATGTCAGAGAAGACGATATTAGCTTATATGGTTTTTTAAATAATGATGAATTAAAGATGTTTGAATTATTATTATCGGTTAGTGGAATTGGTGCCAAATCAGCCATTACTATGCTTTCGAATATTGCACCATCTGAATTTGCGATGAGTATTATTACCAATGATTTATCCAAACTTACCAAAGTTCCCGGAATTGGACCCAAATCTGCACAACGCATCGTTTTGGAATTAAAAGATAAATTGAAGACAGAGCAAGCAATTACAAAAACAAAGGATGCAAAAGTATTGCTTAATACAAATGAAAATACAGATGAAGCTATCTCAGCCTTACAAATTTTAGGATACAATCGAAAAGAAATTGAGAAAGTTTTGGAGAAATTTGATTATCAAACAATGTCAGTAGAAGATATCATTCGAAACGGATTAAAATATTTAGGAAAATAAGGAGAAAATTATGGATTTAGACAAACCATTAGCCTATCGTATGCGTCCTAAAAGTTTAGATGAATTTGTTGGACAAGAACATATTGTTGGAAAAGATAAATTATTATATCGAACCATACAAGCAGACAGATTATCTAGCATTATTTTATGGGGACCTCCAGGTTGTGGAAAAACATCGCTTGCCAAAGTGATTAGCGAAACAACAAAATATAAATTTGTGAAAATTAATGCTGTAACTTCAGGTGTTTCAGACATCAAAAAAGCGGTTGAAGAGGCAGATAATCTGCTTTTAAATCCAAGTGGAAAATGTATTTTATTCATTGATGAAATTCACAGATTTAATAAACTTCAGCAAGATGCTCTTTTGCCATATGTCGAAGATGGAACCATCATTTTAATTGGTGCCACAACGGAAAATCCATATTTTGAGGTCAATAAAGCTCTAATTTCACGTTCGATGGTGATTAAATTAGAACCTTTGAAAAAGGAAGATATTATCCAAATTTTAAAAAATGCAATTACGAGTAAAGATGGGCTAGGAAATTACAAGATAAAAATAGAAAATAGCACCATTGATACAATAGCAGAAATCTCAAATGGTGATGTGCGAACAGCATTAAATGGCTTGGAAATTGCTGTTCTTACCACCAAAATGAATGTGGATGGAGTAATTGAAATTACAGACGAGATTGCCAGCCAAAGTATGAATACCAAAAAAACGATGTTTGATAAAAGTGGAGATAGCCATTACGATAATATTAGTGCTATGATAAAATCTATGCGTGGAAGTGATCCAGATGCAGCTATATTTTATTTAGCAAGAGCGCTAAATGCAGGCGAAGATCCAGTTTTTTTGGCAAGAAGGATTACGATTTGTGCATCTGAAGATGTTGGGATGGCAAATCCGAATGCTTTAGTTGTTGCAACATCTGCAATGGAAGCCGTTCGTATGATTGGTATGCCGGAAGCAAAAATTATTTTGTCGGAGGCAGCAACCTATGTTGCGATTTCGAAAAAGTCAAATGCTACCTATTTAGGAATTAATCGAGCATTAGAAGATGTCAAAAATAAGAATACAGGAAATATCCCAATGCATATTAGAAATGCACCAGCAGAAGGAATGAAGGAATTTGGTTATGGCAATGGATACAAATATCCACATGATTTTCCGGGACATTGGTGTGAGCAACAATATTTGCCAGATGAGATGTTGGAGACGAAATATTATGTAAAAGACGAAAATTGCGTGGAAGAATAGCTAAAAATGCTTTAAATTACTCTTAATCATCTAAAACGAAACTTGACATAAAAACAAAAATGTGCTATAGTAAATGTCATATTAAGCCTACTGGAACACCGAAAGGTTAGGTACCCAAAGAAGGAGGGATTTTATGGCGGAATATTTAGCTTATAAAGATTGTGCTAAGATTTTATACCATCTTTATGATGACTGCTTTAATCGGCATTTGGGAAGTGCTATGCCAATGGAAGTGGAAGAAAGTGAAAGGAAAAAATTTTTTCTTTTATGTAGCAGGATAACTGACGAGGAAATCTGGGCGTATTCTAAGAAGGTAATGGATTTATCTTCTTACGATTCAGAAACGTCGACCTATACAAATATTCTGGACTTGAAAAGAGAATGGAAAGTAGAAAAAAAAGAGTTTTTGAATATTGTATTTACACCAGTTTGTAGATTTTTCTTGAAAAAGAAGGATGTTTATACCAAAGAGGTTTTCGAATTTATTCTCGAAAAAAAGCTGGGAGAAGGTATTTTTGAAAACAAGGGTTATATGCGTAGCTGGTTGCGTGAATCTGAAAAGATGAAAACAGATGAAGCGGAAAAGTTGGTGAGCAATATAAGAGAATTCTTTGAAAGTGTGTAAATGGATTAAAATCCCTGTCGTTCCAGCAGGGATTTTTTTGTATAAAAATAAAAAAAAAGTAAATCCTATTCCTATGAAAAACAAGAATTTTTGGAAAAACATGCTAATCGGATTTTTGGGCGGAATGATTAGCGGATTTTTTAGTAGTGGTGGTGGCTTAATTTTAGTGCCATATATGACGTCTGTTTTAAAAATGGATGAAGTAAGAGCTCGTGCAACGACAATATTTTGTATATTCTTTATGGTGTTTACGAGTGGTTGTTTTTATTTTGGTCAAGACTATATTGATTTTGGAATTGCGGTAAAGTGTGCAATTGGAGGAATTGTTGGAGGATATATTGGTTCGAAAGTGTTGTGGAATGTAAGTAGAAAGTTTTTGGAAATTTCATTTATCCTTTTTTTGCTTTATGCTGGAGTTAAAATGATAATGAGTTGAAAGGAGAAGTATGAAAGAAATTATTTTTGGAGTAATTTCAGGAATTGTTGCTGCTACTGGAATGGGTGGAGGAACCATTTTGATTTTACTTTTGAATTTATTTGGAAATATTGAGCAACATATGGTGCAGGGAATTAATTTGGTGTTTTTTATTCCAACATCGATTGTGGCAATTTACATGAATATTAAACATAAAACAATTGATTATAAATTGTCAAAATTCTTAATTTTATTTGGAATTATAGGTGCGATTTGTGGAAGTTTATTGTCATTTAAAATTGATAATCGAAATTTAAAAAAATATTTTGGGATTTTTTTGATTTTAATTGCTATTTTTCAGACATTTTCTTATTGGAAACACAGAGGAAAGTAGAAACAAGATAAAAAATTTTTCTTACAAAAACTTAAAATTAGAAATTTTGCTAATTTTTAGATAGTATAGATTAGCCAAAAAGGAAAATAATATATAGTATAAAAAATAGGATGAAAGGTGGTAAAAATATGAGATTTACAAAAGGTTTAATGTTAGGAAGTTTAATCACAGCAGGTGCTATGATGATGTATTCTGAAGGGGTTGACAATAGTAAAAGAAAAATGGTGAAAAAAAGTAAACAATTTATGAGAAAAATTGGTATGTAGATATAAAAAGTGCAATTAGATTTTTAATTGCACTTTTTAATTATGAATTTTCTTCTCCAAAAATCATTTTTGGAATTTTTACTAAAGCTTTGTAAAAAGCTAATTTTAATCTTTTTCGGAATAAGTAAAATTTGCTTAATTGTCTAGGACTAATCATAAAAGATTCTTCAAGAGGAATTAATGAATTTTCTGTATCAGATTCTTCATTTTTTTGTGTAACAGGTTCTATTGAATTTGTGGTATTTTGTGTAATAGACATGTTTTGTATTAATTCGTTAACAATATCGTCAACAGAAGATTTTTCTTCAAATAATTCAATGGGTGTTTCTTCGATAACAGTTCCAGAAAGAATTTCATCTAAAGTAGAATATTCTACTAATTCTTGAGTTGCAGGTTCATTGGCAATTTGTGATAAGACATTTGTTATTTCTGCGCCTAAATCAATTGGTTTACTGGTTATTTGAATAGGTGTAACGTCCTTTTGCTCAACGGATTTTATCATAAGGGGTTCTAAAATTTCTTCAATTAAAGCATCAATATCGAAAGCTTTACTGTTAACTTTTTTTAAAGGTGGAGTTAACAATTCGTCAAATAATACTTGAACATCTTCTTTTACAGAAGGTAAAATAGGTGAAATATAGTTCGTATTAGAATTGTTGTCCCATTCATAGTTATGGTTTCTAAAACAGAAATTAAAAGTATCAAAATTTAACATTTCAATTTCTACAGTAAAACCATTTTTTGTTTTTTTCATATTCATTTCAGAAGTATTTTCCCAGGATTCACCAAAGCCATAAACGATAAATAATTCAGAAGAATTGCTTAAAAAACCATGATAATTAATGGTTAATGTCTCATTAGCACTTGGATAATTATTAAGTTGAATGTCTTTCGTAAATTCCATATTTTTAACTCCTTTTTTATGATTAGTTACATTATATAGATAAATAAAAAAAATAGCAACAAAAATTCAGCAAAAAAATATAAAATTTTTATTACAAAGTAATTACAAATGTGTTACATGAGATGAATTCCATATTTTATCAGCATTTGAAGGAGTTTAATAAAAGAAAAAATTACAAAATAGTAACAATTTTGTAACAAAATGAAGTATATTTTTATCCTATTTGGAAAAAATAGGGTAAAAGATGGAGGGAAATATGAAAAAAAGTAAATATATAATGGGAATTTTGATTTTATGTATGGTGCTATATTTGATTTTGGCTAGACTACCAATGGTATATGCGCTTTCAAAGTATGGATCGAGTGGAGAAGAAGTAAAACAAATTCAGTCCAAATTAAAAGATTGGGGCTATTATAAAGGAAATGTTGATGGAATTTATGGTTCACAAACTTATGAAGCGGTCAAATCTTTTCAAAGTCGTAATGGATTATCAGCAGATGGAATTGCTGGAACGCAAACTTTGTCTGCGCTTGGTATTCAATCAAATTCGTCTTCTGGAGGAGGGGCAACGAGTAATAATAGTGATTTGAATTTGCTTAGCCATTTGGTTTATGGAGAAGCAAGGGGAGAACCATATAACGGAATGGTTGCAGTTGCTGCGACGGTTATGAATCGTGTTGCTGATTCAAGATTTCCAAATTCTATTTCAGGAGTGATTTACCAATCTGGGGCATATACATGTGTAGCTGATGGGCAAATCAATTTGGGTTATGATGATAATAGCAAGAAAGCTGCACAAGATGCGATAAATGGTTGGGATCCAACTTCTCGGATGCATTTATTATTTTAATCCTAATACAGCAACATCAGCATGGATTTGGAGTAGACCACAAGTTATGACGATTGGAAAGCATATATTTTGTAAATAAATATAACCAAAACGGTATGATCTAATCAGATGATACCGTTTTGATTTACTATAAAAAGCTTTCATTGTAAAGATTTTTATTAATCATTATCCATCGCTTGACTTTTTTACCAAAATATAGTATAATACTAATCAGAGGTTATCAATTTTATTGATACAAGAATGAGATTTATAAATAAAAATATGGATGTGTTCGGATTAAAATAGAAAAAATACCCAATGTTAAATGGGGTTTCTTAAGTT